>DATFDU010000462.1:0-24002 GCA_035251915.1 Dongiaceae bacterium
CTGATCGGCTCCAACCGCAACGTCAGCTGCGTGTTCAACCGCGCCAATGGCACGGTCGAGCGCTACACCGGTCAGATCCGCGATTGGGGTTTCGATCTCGGCTATTTCCATGCCGGTTCGATCGTCTGGGGCGTGATCGCCCCGGGCGACAACGTGGCGCCAGGATCGCTGGCGGGCGATTACACCGGCGCCGGGGCCGGCGGGTCCGCCGGCATCGGCGTCAAGGTCAACCTTCTGTTCGGCGGCGATGGCGGCAAGATCTCGCTGCAGCCCTTGCAGGTCGAAGGCAATGTCGGAATCGGCGCCAATGTCGGTGTCACGCGCCTCACGCTCACCTACGGGCAGTAACGAGGTCGCCGCATGGACCCGCTGATCGCGGGTCTGCAGGCGATTGTCGGGCCACGCTATTGCCCGACCGAGCCGGAGGCGCAGGCGCCGTTCGTCACTGACTGGCGCGGCCTCTATCACGGCAGGGCGCGCGCGGTGGTGCTGCCCGGCACGACCGCCGAGGTGCAGACGGTCGTGCGTCTCGCGCGCCAGCATCACGCGCCGATCGTGCCGCAGGGCGGCAACACCGGCCTCGCCGGCGGCGCCACACCGGACGGCAGCGGCGGGGCGATCGTGCTCAGCCTCAAACGCCTTGCCCAAGTGCGCGCGATCGATCCGCTCAACAACTCCATGGTGGCGGAGGCGGGCTGCATCCTCGCCAACCTGCAGCAGGCGGCGAGCGAGGCGGATCGCCTGTTCCCGCTCAGCCTCTCGGCCGAGGGCACCTGCCAGATCGGCGGCAACCTTGCCACCAATGCCGGCGGCCTCAACGTGCTGCGCTTCGGCACCGCGCGCGATCTCTGCCTCGGGCTCGAGGTGGTGCTGCCGGACGGCGAGCTGGTCTCCAACCTCAGCGCCCTGCGCAAGGACAATACCGGCTATGACCTGCGGCACCTGTTCATCGGGTCGGAAGGAACGCTCGGCATCATCACCGCCGCTGCGCTGAAGCTGTTCCCCAAGCCGGTCGCGCGCGCCACGGCGATGGTCGCCTTGTCGGCGCTCGAGATCGCGCCGGTGCTGCTGGCACGCTGCCGCGCCGGCCTCGCCGACCAGCTGGTGAGCTTCGAGCTGCTGCCGCGCTTCGGCATCGAGCTGGCGCAGCGCTTCTCGCCGGGACTCGCTTGGCCGCTGGACAGCCTCGGCGACTGGTCGGTGCTGATCGAAGCCAATACCAGCTCGACCGCGTTCGACATTCGCGCCGCGATGGAACAGTGCCTGGCCGAAGCGCTCGAAGCGGGCGAGATCATCGATGCCGCGGTGGCGAGCTCCGAGGCACAATCGCAGGCGATGTGGCGCCAGCGCGAGGCGCTGCTCGAAGGGCAGATCAAGGTCGGCGCCGGTATCAAGCACGACGTCTCCGTGCCGGTGGCGCAGGTACCAGCCTTCATCAAGGAGGGGATCGCGGCCATGGTCAAGGCCTGGCCGCAGGCGCGCATGCTGGCGTTCGGCCATATCGGCGACGGCAACATCCATTTCAACCTCGTGCAGTTCGCGGACGAGGACAAGGAACGCTTCATCGCCCGCACCGACGCGGTCAACCAGGTGGTGCACGACGTGGTCGCGCGCTTCGGCGGCTCGATCAGCGCGGAGCACGGCATCGGCCAGTTGCGCCGCAGCGAGCTGCATCACCGCAAGCCGGCGGCGGAGCTCGACCTGATGCGCCGCATCAAGCGGCTGATCGATCCGGACAACCTGATGAATCCGGGGAAGCTGATGTGAGCCTCTACCCGGAGGCCACGCCGTACGAGCATGGCATGCTCGACGTCGGCGACGGGCATAAGATCTATTGGGAAACCTGCGGCAGCCCGACCGGCAAGCCGGCGATCGTCCTCCATGGCGGGCCGGGCTCCGGATGCACGCCGGGCTGGCGGCGCTATTTCAATCCCGATCGCTATCGCATCGTCCTGTTCGACCAGCGCGGATGCGGCCGCAGCACGCCGCATGCGAGCCGACCGGACATCGACCTTTCCACCAACACGACGCACCACCTGATCTCCGACATCGAATCGCTGCGGCGGCATCTCGGCATCGAGCGCTGGCTGCTGCTCGGCGCTTCGTGGGGAACCACACTCGCTCTCGCCTACGCCGAACAGAATTCCGATCGTGTCACGGAGTTGGTGCTGGAGGGCATCGCCACCACGACGAAGTGGGAGGTGGATTGGATCACGCGCGGCGTCGGCGCGTTCTTCCCCGATGCCTGGCAGCGCTTCCGCAGCGGGGTGCCGGAAGCGGAGCGCGCGGGCAACCTGGTCGACGCCTATCATCGCCTGCTCATGCATCCTGACCCGGCTGCCCACGCGAAGGCGGCGCGCGACTGGTGCGACTGGGAAGCCGCGATCGTGGCGCGGCATGCCAACGATGCGCCTAATCCGCGCTATGAGCAGCCGACATTCCGGCTAGGTTTCGCGCGCCTGGTCACGCACTACTGGCGGCACTACGCCTGGCTGGAGGATGGCGCGCTGATGCGCGACGCGCATCGGCTGTCGCGAATTCCGGGCGTCCTGATCCACGGGCGGATGGACCTCTGCAGCCCGCTCCTCACGCCGTGGCGCTTGGCCCAGCATTGGCCGGGCAGCGAGCTCGTCGTGGTCGACCAGGCCGGCCACGATGCCGGCCATCCCGGCATTGCCGATAACATCGTTGCGGCGACTGATCGGTTCGCAGGTGGTGGACCACCGCGGTCCTGAGCGAACCGCAGCCACGACGTCCAGATGAAAGGTTGCGGACTCGGGCGGCTTTGTTGACAATCGCCGCTCCCGCGACCCTTCCGATGGTTTCCATGAGCGAGCAGATCCGCAAAGTCCTCTACATCAGCGTCGATCAGTGGCGCGGCGAGTGCCTCGGCGCCGTCGGCCATCCGCTGGTGAGGACGCCCCATCTCGATGCGCTCGCGACCGACGGCATGCTGTTCAAACGGCACTACACGGTCTGCGCGCCGTGCGGGCCCGCGCGCACCAGCCTGCATACCGGCCTCTATCTCACGAACCACCGCTCGGGACGCAACGGCACGCCGCTCGACGACCGCTTTACCAACGTCGCGCGCGAGGCGCGCAAGGCTGGGTTCGATCCGACCCTGTTCGGCTACACCGACACCAGCATCGATCCGCGCACGCGCCATCCCGACGATCCCGCGCTCAGGACCTACGAGGGCTTCCTCCCGGGCTTCACGGTCGGCATGCCGCTGCCCGACCACATGGCGATGTGGATCGCCGACCTCAAGGCGCGCGGCTACGACCTGCCGAACGGGCGCTGGGATGTCTACAAGCCACGACCCGGCTTCCAGAAGCCGACCAACCGCGGCCACAGCTTCACGCCGCCGGTGTTCACTGCCGAGGAGAGTGAGACCACCTTCATGGCGGACGCGATCCTGCGCTA
The DNA here is from genome assembly GCA_035251915.1 of Dongiaceae bacterium. Taxonomy (GTDB): domain Bacteria; phylum Pseudomonadota; class Alphaproteobacteria; order Dongiales; family Dongiaceae; genus Dongia_A. Next base: position 3,424 of record DATFDU010000462.1, read on the forward strand.
CCTGTCGGTGCGGCGCGACGAGAACTGGTTCGTGCATGGCGTGTTCCTGCGTCCGCATCCGCCGGTGATCGCGCCCGAGCCCTACAACGCGATGTACGATCCGGCCGAGGTGCCCTTCCCCAAGCGCAAGCCGACGCCCGACGAAGAGAGCGAGCAGCATCCGTTCCTCAAGGTGAAGATAGCGGCTCACGGCGCCGCCAAGGGCGTCGACGAGCACAATCCGAACAACGCGGTGCATATGCCGGAGCTGGAGCTGCGCCAGATGCGGGCGACCTATTACGGCATGATCACGCAGGTCGATGACCAGATCGGCCGGCTGATCGCGCATCTGAAGCAGACCGGCGAATATGACGAAACACTCATCATCGTCACCTGCGACCACGGCGAGATGGGCGGCGATCACTATTGCTGGGGCAAGGAAGTCTATTTCGACCAGAGCTTCCATATCCCGCTCATCATCCGCGACCCGCGCCGCGTCGCCGACCGCAGCCGTGGCCGGCAGGTGGACCGCTTCACCGAATCGGTGGACATCCTGCCGACCATCCTGGAGTGCCTGGGCCGGCCGATCCCGGACCAGTGCGACGGGCGATCGCTGCTGCCCTTCATCGAAGGCGCGACGCCGACAGACTGGCGCACCGACGTGCATTATGAGCTGGATTTCCGCACCTCGCCCAACGCACCCGGCATCGATCCGGAGGCGGCGCTTGGGATCTCGCCGGACGAGTGCTACCTGACGGCCCTGCGGGACGACCGGTACAAGTACGTGCATTTCGTGTCGCTGCCGCCGCTCTTGTTCGACCTCAAGAACGATCCCTATGAGATGACCAATCTTGCCGACGATCCGAATTATCGCGAGGTGCTGCTGACCTATGCGCAGCGTATGCTGTCCTGGCGCATGCGCCATGTCGACCGCACGCTCGCCAACCTGCATCTCAGTCCTGCCGGCGTGACCGACGGGCGCAAGCGCGCCCGAGGCGCGGCATGAGCGTTGCCGACATCACGCGCACCGCGGAATGGGCGGCGCTGAAGCGCCATCGCCAGGCGCTGGCGAAGATCCGCATCGCCGACCTGTTCAAGGAGGATGCACAGCGCTTCCAGCATTTCTCGCTGCAGCTCGACGAATTCGCCTTCGACTATTCGAAGAACCTGGTCACGGCCGAGACCATGCGCCTGCTGCACGAGCTGGCGCGGACGGCCGATGTCGCCGGCTGGCGCGACCGCATGTTCGCGGGCGAGCACGTCAACAGCACCGAAGACCGCGCCGTCTATCACGTCGCGCTGCGGAACGTCGGCCGCGAGCCGATGATGGTCGACGGCAGGGACGTCATGCCCGACGTGCGCAAGGTGTGGGATCAGATGCGCGGCTTCGTCACCGCGGTGCGCGAGGGCCACTGGCACGGCGCGACCGGCGAGCGCATCCGGACCGTGGTCAATATCGGCATCGGCGGCTCCGACCTCGGCCCCGCGATGGCGGTGCAGGCGCTGCGGCCGTTCTGCCATCCGGAGATCGATTTCCAGTTCGTGTCCAACGTCGATGGCGCGCATCTGCAGGCCGCGCTCGCGCACGCCGATCCGGCCTCGACCCTCTTCATCGTCTCCTCCAAGACCTTCACCACGCAGGAGACGCTGGCCAACGCCAATGCCGCGCGCGGCTGGCTGACGGCGCGCCTGTCGCCCAGTGCTGTGCCGAAGCACTTCGTCGCGGTCAGCGCCGCGGTCGACAAGGCGGGCGCGTTCGGCATTGCGCCGGAGAACGTGTTCGGCTTCTGGGACTGGGTCGGCGGCCGCTATTCGATGTGGTCGGCGATCGGATTGCCGATCGCGGTCGCGCTGGGCTGGGACGGGTTCGAGCGGCTGCTGGCCGGCGCACATGCGATGGACCAGCATTTCAAGACCGCGCCCGCGGAGCGCAACATTCCGCTGACCATGGGCCTGATCGCGCTATGGAACATCGATTTCATGGAAGCTGATGCCTACGCGGTGCTGCCATACGCGCAGGATCTCGCGCGCCTGCCGGCCTATCTGCAGCAGCTGGAGATGGAGAGCAACGGCAAGTCGACGCGCCGCGACGGCAAGCCGGTGAAGTGCCCGACCGGCCCGGTGCTGTTCGGCGAACCGGGCACCAACGGGCAGCATGCCTTCTACCAGCTGATCCACCAGGGCACGCAGCGGGTGTTCTGCGACTTCATCCTGGCGGCGCGCGACCGCTCGGGCTATCCGGACCAGCATCGCCTGCTGACCGCGAACTTCCTGGCGCAGAGCCAGGCCCTGATGTTCGGCAAGAGCGCCGCCGCAGCGACGGCGGAGATGCGCGCCGCGAAAATGAAGGCCGGCAAGGCGCGGGCGCTGGCAACGCATCGCAGCTTCTCCGGCGACCGGCCGAGCAACAGCATCCTCTTGGGCGAACTCGACCCGTACCATCTCGGCAAACTGGTCGCGCTGTACGAGCACAAGACCTTCGTGCTCGGCGTGCTGTGGGGCATCAATTCCTTCGACCAGTGGGGCGTGGAGCTCGGCAAGCAGCTCGCGAACGACATCCTGAGCGGCAGCGGCGTCGCCCGCGACGGCTCGACAGCCGGTCTCAAGGCTCTTTATGATGCCTGGCAACGATAGTCGGGGAATCATCATTCATGCTGTCGATCGATTTATCGCGCACGGATCTGTGCGAGGAATTCAAGCGCAAGCCGTTCGGCCGGCACAGCGCCGATCTGCACAAGCTGCTCGACCTGATGCGCTGGGGCTTCGCGCGCGGCCGGACGGTCATTCTCTGCACCGTACCGCACAAGGAATGGCGCCTCGCCAAGTTCGGCCCGCGCCGCGGCACGCCGATGCAGATCGACCAGAGCCGCGCCTATTCCTCATATCATGATGTGGTCTGGGCCTGTTTTCGCGCGCGCTGGAAAGAGATGACCGGCCGCGACTGTCCGGTCGAATAGTGCCAACAATTCATTTGCCGCATCATGCCTGATCGCCTTCTGGCCTATACCGACAAGCTGAGCGTTGAACCCGGCGAGCTGGTCGAGGTGAAAGTCAGCGCGCCGCGCAAGGGCACCTACCGCGCCGCGCTGGTGCGCGTGATCTGCGGCGACGATTCACCGGATGGGCCGGGTTACAAGGTCGAGCCGGTGGCGGGCGTGACGGCAACGGAACATCCGGCGCGCTACCAGGCGATCCGCTGCGGCTCCTACATCGAGATGGAGGACCGCAACTCCTTCGCCCTGCCGAGCTTCTCGATCCGCGCCGCCATCTGGCCGACCTGGCTCGACAAGGGCAGCGAGCAGTGCATCATCGGCAACTGGGATGCCGCGACCAAGACCGGCTATGCGCTCTATCTCAATGCCGCCGGCAGGCTCACGTTGCGCATCGGGGACCAAGCGCCGCTGGTGCTTCCCCACGACCTGATCTCGCGCCACTGGTACATGGTCGCGGTGTCGTTCGATGCCAAGGGCGGGCGCGCCGTGCTCGCGTCGCGCCGCCGGATCGCATACGGGCATGCGAGCAAGCGCCAGTTCACCGAGGGCAAGCTTGCGCCCTCGGCGACTGCCAACCGCTTCCTGATCGCGGCCTGGAACAGCGGCAAGGACGTCGCCGCGCATTTCAACGGCAAGATCGATTCGCCCGCCGTCTACGGCGAGGCGCTGGAACCCGGGTCTCTGCTGGCGTTCCCCGGCACGCGCGACGAGCCGCCGCCGGAGCGCGCCATCGCCGACTGGGATTTCTCGCAGGGCGTCGGCGGGGACTGGGTGATCGATTCTTCGCGCAACCGCCGCAACGGCCACACCGTCAACCTGCCGACCCGCGGCATGACCGGCTGGAACTGGGACGGCAGCGAGATGAACTGGAAGCGCAAGCCGGAGCATTACGGCGCGATCCATTTCCACGACGACGACCTCTATGACTGCAACTGGAAGACCGACTTCTCCATCCGCCTGCCGAAGGACTTGAAGAGCGCGATCTATTGCATCCATCTGCAGCAGGGCGACCTGGAAGAGTTCACGCCGCTGTTCGTGCGCGCGCCGAAGGGCAAGCCGACATCGAACCTCGCCTTCCTGGTGCCGACCGCGAGTTACCTCGCCTACGCCAACCACCAGATGGACACCAGCTGGAGCTTCGACGAATTGAGCAGCGCGAAGTTCACCTCGATCAACCGCACCGATCAGTTCCTGGAGGAGACCTATTCGCTCGGCCTCTCGACCTACGACCTGCACGGCGACGGCAGCGGCGTCAGCCATTCCTCGCGCCTCAGGCCTATCCTCAACATGCGGCCGAAGAGCGACCTGTGGCAATTCAACGCCGACACCCACATCGTCGACTGGCTGGCGGCCAAGGGCATCGATTGCGACATCATCACCGACGAGGACCTGGACCACGAAGGGCTCGATTGCCTGAAGCCCTATCGCTGCATCATCACCGGCACGCATCCGGAGTATTACAGCCTGAAGATGCTGGATGCGATGCAGGACTACACCGACGGCGGCGGGCGCCTGGTGTATCTCGGCGCCAACGGCTTCTACTGGCGCATCGCGTGGCATCCCTCGCTCGAAGGGGTGATCGAGCATCGCCGCTCCGAGGACGGCATGCGCGCCTGGATGACCCAGCCGGGCGAAAGCTACATGGCCTTCACCGGCGAATATTCCGGCCTGTGGGTGCGCAACGGCCGGCCGCCCAACGTGCTGGTCGGCACCGCCTTCAGCGGCCAGGGCTTCGATGTCGCGTCCTACTACAAGCGCCTGCCGGCGAGCCGCGACCCGCGCGCCGCCTTCATCTTCGAAGGCGTGACCGACGAGCGCATCGGAGACTTCGGATCGATCGGCGGCGGCGCGGCGGGCTGGGAGCTGGATCGCGCCGACGCCACTTTCGGCACGCCGCCGCATGCGCTGATCGTCGCCACCGCCGATGATTTCCCGGCGAGCTATCACTGGGTCAACGAAGAGCTCAACCACACCCACTCCGCCGTCAACGGCGACACCTGCCCGATGATCAAGGCGGACATGGTGTTCTTCGAGACGCCGAACGGCGGCGGCGTGTTCTCGGTCAGCTCGATCTCCTACGCCGGGTCGCTCGCGCACAACGGCTACAGCAACAACATCAGCCGCATCACCGAGAACGTGGTGCGCCGCTTCCTCGACCCGAAGCCTCTTTAGAGACTTCTCTATGGCCGTTGGGCTTTTTTAATTGGTCATCCAATTAAAAAAGGGTCGCTTCCAGGACAGGTTTTGTTCGCAGGTGCAAAATCCCCTGCCCCTGAAAAAATCCCAACCCTCAAAAGGCGCTAGGGGGAGCCAGATCGAACTCAGTTCGGCGAAATCCGGCGCGCACAACAGCGACCATGTCGCAAGCAGAACAGAGTAACCGGGTCATTCCACCGATTATTTGTCTCGGCAGCGACGGCTGCCAGATTAGGGGATTCCACCACAGCCAAACGATACCCCGCCCCGGGCGGGACTGGTTGCGGGCCACTCGACAGAGCGGCCGGCAATCCGGGATGGCGATGCACGCCGTCGATCACGGCCGGCAGCGCCACGAACCTTCGACGCAATCCACAGTGTGACGCGGGCCCTGAGCTCGCGCATGACCGGTGCCTGGCCGCGCCGCGGGTGGCGTTTGGCTGCGCGTGGGTCACCGACAACCATCGTTGGGAGGAGAGCCATAATGAACGATCAGACACGACCTAAGATCGATACCTACGTATTCGGCGCATCCGCCGGCACCGTGCTGGCCTTCGTGGCATGGGGCTGCCTCGCGCCGGAGGGGCTGTCCAGCGTCGCCGGCGCGGTGCTCGGCAAGATCATCGACTGGTTCGGCTGGAGCTTCGTGGTCTCGACCGCATTCTTCCTGGCCTTCTCGGTGTTCCTGGCGGTCAGCCGCTTCGGCAAGATCAAGCTCGGCCGGGACGACGAGAAGCCGGAGTTCCGCACGCCGTCCTGGATCGCCATGATGTTCAGCGTCGGGATGGGCATCGGCCTCATGTTCTGGGGCGTTGCCGAGCCGATCTATCACTTTGCCGGCCCGCCGCACGGCCTGGCGACGCCGGAGACCAAGGAAGCCGGATTGCTCGCGATGAAATACGCCTACTTCCACTGGGCGTTCCATCCATGGGCGATCTATGCGGTGGTCGGCCTGGCGCTCGCCTATTTCAGCTACCGCAAGGGCTTGCCGACGCTGATCTCCAGCGCCTTCACCCCGCTGCTGGGCGACAAGGTGCATGGCCCGATCGGCAAGGCGATCGACATCCTTGCGATCTTCGCCACCCTGTTCGGCACGGCGACGTCGCTCGGCCTCGGCGCACAGCAGATCAACAGCGGCATCAACTTCCTCTGGCAGACTGGCGAATCCAACACCATCGCGCTCACCATCATCGGCGTGATGACAGTCCTGTTCATCCTCTCGGCGGTCTCGGGGGTCGGCAAGGGCATCCAGTTCCTGAGCAACGTCAACATGGTGATCGCGATCCTGCTGATCGTGTTCCTGGCGGCAATCGGGCCAACCGTGTTCATCCTCAACACGCTGACGGAATCGGTCGGCGAATATCTCAGCGACCTGGTGCCGATGTCGTTCCGCACCGCCGCCTTCAGTGACGGCGGCTGGCTCGGCAGCTGGACCATCTTTTACTGGGCCTGGTGGATCTCCTGGGCGCCGTTCGTCGGCGTGTTCATCGCCCGCATCTCCAGGGGCCGCACCATCCGCGAGTTCGTGGTCGGCGTGCTGCTGATCCCGAGCGCTGTGACCTTCATCTGGTTCGCGGTCATGGGCGGCACCGCGCTGCACTCCGAGCTGTACGGCGCGGGCGGCATCGTGGAAGCGGTGAACAACCAGGGCGCGGCGGTGTCGTTGTTCGCGCTGCTGGCGCAGTATCCGGCGGCGGCCTTGACGTCGTTCGTGGCGATCTTCCTGGTGGCGATCTTCTTCATCTCGGGCGCGGACGCGGGCTCAGTGGTGATGGGGATGCTGTCATGCCGCGGCACCATCAACCCGCCGGCCAAGGTCGTGGTCCTGTGGGGCATCCTGGCCGGCGCTTCGGCGGCGGTGCTGCTGCTGGTCGGCGGCCTCGGCGGGTTGCAGACCGCGTCGATCATCGCGGCGGCGCCGTTCCTGGTGGTCATGGCGGGGCTGTGCGCCTCGCTGTGGAAGTCGCTGCTCGACGACCTCGAAGGGCGGCGCGTCAGAGCGGCAACGTCGCCTGCCGAGAGTGCCGTGCGCGTGCCCGCTCAGGCGGAGTAAGTAGGCTGGCAATGCACGAAGGGACTTCGCGGCAGCACGCCGCGGGGTCCCTTCACTGCGTGGTGTCCGCCCGCGTGTCGATATAGTGCGAGTAGACCAGGATGTCGGTCACCGCGACGCCGACCTCGGAGAACGGCAGGAACAGCACTTCGGTCGCGACGAACCGCTTGTCGCTATTGATGTCGATGGAGAGGTCGAGCAATCCATCGCCGGCGGAGACCACGCGATCATAGTTCTCCAGCACGAATTCCAGGATCTCACCCTGATGGCATTCGCGGACCGTGCGGCCGGTCGGATCCTGCCCGCGCACGTCCCGCTCGCGTTGACCGCAATAGCGGTACCGATAGTCGTGCGTCGCCTCCAGCACCTCGACCACCAGCATCGAGGGCCGCAGATCCGCGATCGGCTCCAGGGGGAAATCGGCGAGCTTCGGCAAGCCTGCCTCCTGGCCGGCCCGCTGCCACAGGTCGAACACCCGCCGCGCCTCGTTGCTGACGCGGCCCAGTCCCTCGACCACGCTGAGCTTGTCGCCGATCCCGAGAAGCGAGCCGTCCGAGCCGATCAATGTGCGCCGGCCGATATGCACGCCGATTGCTTCCATGAGTTATGAATCTTCCGCCATCAGGCGATCGCGCGTCGCGGATACCGCGTTGGCATGGCCGTCGAACCCTTCATAGGTCGCAAGCCGGCCGGCATGGCGCGCGGCGTCGGGATAGCCCAATGTCGTCACATAAGCTAGCGAACTTCGCTTCACGAAATCGTAAACGCCGAGGGCCGAGCTGGTGCGGGCCGCCCCGGAGGTCGGCAGCACGGCATTCGGTCCCAACACGAAATTGGCGAGGGTATTAGGAGTCCGGTCCCCCAGCAGGATTTCGGCGGCATTGCGAATCTTGTCCAGATGGCGCCAGGGGTCCTTGGCGTGGATCGTCAAATGCTCCGGGGCATAATCGTTGACGAACGCGCAGGCAGCATCAAAGTCCTGCGCCAGTACAATGCCACCCTGTGGCCCCTTGAGCACGATGGCGGAGAAATCGACCCTCTGGTCCGACATCTGCCCCCAGAAGCCGGGAATGGCGGCGCGTGCCGCCTCCACCACCGCCCGCGAATTGGTCACCAGGAAGCAGGAAGAATCCGGCCCGTGCTCGGCCTCGATCAGCAGGTCCAGGGCGGCCAGCCGGCCGTTCGCGGTCTCGTCGGCCAGGATGATGGATTCCGAAGGCCCCGCCAGGATGCCGGGGTCGATGCGATGCGACAGCAGCTTCTTGGCAGCGACCAGGTACGGGCTGCCAGGCCCGACCATCTTGAGCACGCGCGGCACCGTCGCGGTGCCGTAGGCGACGGCCGCCACCGCCTGCGCCCCGCCGCAGCGATAGACCTCGGTCACGCCGGCAAGCTTCGCCGCCACCAGGGTTGCGGGATCGGTGCGGCCGTCGGGCAACGGCGGGGTGCAGATGATGACGCGCGGCACCTTGGCAACCATCGCCGGCACGGCGGTCATCACCGCGACCGAGGGGAACGAGCCCTTGCCGCGCGGCACGTAGCAGGCGACGGAATCGATCGGCGACCAGCGCTCGCCGGCGAAGATGCCGGGGCGCATTTCCTTCATCCACATCTCTTCCGGCAGCTGCGCCTCGTGATAGCGCCGCACGTTGTCGACGGCGTATTCGAGCGCCTCCACCACCTCCGGCGCGACGCTCTTCATCGCGGCGTCGAACTCGCGTTCGGGCGTGCGGATCGCTTCGGCCTTAAGGCCGGTGGCGCCATCGAAGCGGGCGCCGAAGCGTGCCAGGGCGACATCGCCGTCGCGCCGCACCTCCTCGATGATCGGCTTCACCCGCTCCTCGAACACCGCCAGATCGGCCTCCGAGCGCACCAGCAGGCGCTCCCGCGCCTCCGGCGACAGGCTGGCAAGCTCGAACAAGGCAATCGGCCGATCCATGGCAAACTCCGGGCTGCCGGGCGTCAGCGCCCGGTGGTCGCGGTTTCAATAGGGAAATTCAGGCGGCGTGACAATGTTTGTCCGCCGCCAGCTGCCGCTACCGCCCGCCCTCCGCCAGCTTGCGCATCGGGGCGCCTTGCTGGCCGTAGGTCAGGATGTCGCGCTCCATGCGCTCGTAATCCTCGATCGAGATGGCCCGGTTGACGGTGCTGCCGTCATCGGACAGCGGGAACAGGCCGAACTCGCACTGGCCGAAATGACGCGAGCGCACCAGCCAGGCGTAATGCCCGAACACCGGGCGCTTGTCCGCCACCATGCGATGGTAGCACTGCATGATGAACTCGCGGCCCTGGAACACCATCTCGTCGATGCAGCGGCCGGTGAAGTCGAAGCCGGTATATTGCACGACCCGCGTGCCGACCAGGCGATAGCGGAAGCGCGGCGGGTCGCCCAGGATATCGATCATCATCAGGTTGGGCAGCAGCTCGCGCACGTCGACCGGGTCGATCTCCGCGCGCGATGGCACCCTGTCCTTGGCCTTGGTCAGCCAGTAGTCGTTGAGCTTGTGGATGCGCTGGGATTGCACCAGCGAGACGTCGAGGCTGCTCGCCATCTCCTGGGCCGCCGTGGTGGTGCTGTCCAGCGGCCGCAGATCCATGTGGGCGTCAGGGCTCGGCTCCGGCCGCGCCGGGTCGTTTCCGCTGGCTTCCGACATGGGGTCGATCATCGTGGAACCTGCCGCCCGATAGCGCAAATGGCCGCCGGTTCGGTGCGCGACACAATCACTCCTGGCACTCTCCAAGCGTGCGCGAAAATCTAGGAAAGCCTTGCCATTTTTGGCAGGCGCGGTCAACAAGCCAGTGTCGGCTACATTAGAGCCGCTCCACAAAGCGCGACACCCGGCGGCGCCAAAACACCAGGAAATCACATCCGGTTGCGATGGATGGGCTGCGCCGATCCATGCAGCGATGCGGCCGCGGTCGCTTGCGGCGCCGGAGCCACCTTCGCTAAGCATGGCAGTCCAGTCATCGAGGAGTCGATCGCAGCGATGTGCGGCCGCTACAGCTTCACCCTTCCGCCCGAGGCCATCCGCGAGCTGTTCCGCGTGGTGACCGTGCTCAATCTGCAGCCGCGCTACAACATCGCGCCGACGCAGGTGGCGCCGGTGATCGGGCTGGAGCCGAGCGGCGAGCGTGCGTTGAGGCAGTTCCGCTGGGGCCTCATCCCGTGGTGGAGCAGGGAGATGCCGAAGTCCGCGCCGCTGATCAACGCGCGCTCGGAAGGCATTGCGACCAGCAAGATGTTCGGCGAAGCATTCCACAAGCGCCGCTGCCTGGTGCCGGCGGACGGCTTCTTCGAATGGCGCAAGGACAAGAGCGACAAGCGGCCGTGGCGCATTGTCGATGCCGAGCGGCCGGCCTTCGCCTTCGCCGGCGTGTGGGAAGGCTGGCGTAATCCGGAGGGCGAGATCGTCCGCAGCTTCGCCATCGTGACGACCGATGCCAACGACAAGCTGACGCCGATCCACGATCGCATGCCGGTGATGCTGAAGCGTGAAGACGAGGACGCCTGGCTCGACCCCGGCAGCTCTGAGCCCAAGCTTCTTTCCTTGCTGGCACCATACGATGCGGCCAAGATGGAGCTTTACAGGGTCGATGCCAGGGTCAACAGCGTCAAGAACGACGATCCGGAATGCATGACGAAAGCGGCGCAGTAGCAGCCGGCGGTTCATCGGCGAGCCATTTCACGGCCGAAACGATGTCGTTGTAGAAGACGCGATATTCGCCTTCACCAAATGCAAGCCGGGCGAGATACGCCAGCCGGCTGTTCGGAACGACAATGGCGCGCCGCAGCTTTACCGTGCCCAGGTCTTGGTCCAGTTCTTGTTGGAGCAGCGGCACGTCCACCGGCGGCGGTTCCATTTCAAGGGTGTCGTAGAGGACCCTGCCCTTCTCGGCATCCTTCACCAGGACCAGAACCTTCGCGTGGCATTCCCGGAGCAGCTCGGCGGTCGGCTCGCCGCGAACGCGCGCCAAGACCAGATCGCCGACGCGTTCGACCCAGAACTGACCCGTCATCTCCGCCTCCCGAAGTAGCCGCCGTTTTGTAGCGCGCCGGGGCTCGAGTTGCCAGTCTACTGTTCGTTACCATACCCTGCTAAGGTGCCCCGCGAGGGGTGAGCATGGCCATCAACATCATCGATCCGAACGCGCCGGGTCAGGGGCACGTCGACAGCTATTGGGCTGCGACCGCCGGGCCTGAGATCGCCGACGCGGCGCCGGTCGCGGGCGACATGGAGGTCGACATTGCGATCGTCGGCGGCGGCTATACCGGCCTGTCGACGGCACTGCATCTCGGCCGCAAGTTCGGCCTCACCTCGCATGTGCTGGAAGCCAACCGCATCGGCTGGGGCTGCAGCGGACGCAACGGCGGATTCGCGACCCTCGGCATCGGCAAGACCAGCATGACCGGCTGGATCAAGCGCTGGGGCGACGCGCAAGCGCGCCGCATCTTCGATCAATCGGGCGATGCCGTGCGGCTGGTGCGCCAGCTGCTGAGCGAGGAAGCGATCGACGCCGATGCGACGCCGGACGGCAACCTGGAGCTCGCTCATTTGCCGAACCGCATGAAGGATCTGGAGCGTGACCAGCGCTTCCTCGACGGCAAGTTCGGGGTGAAGTCGCGCCTGCTGGACAAGACCGAGCTCGAGGGCAAATATCTGATCAGCCGGGAGGCGCATGGCGCGCTGCTGTTCGAGACCGGGTTCGCGCTGCATGCGATGAAGTATGTGCGCGGTCTTGCGCGCGCGGCGCAGCGTGCCGGCGCAGCGCTGCATGATTCGTCGCCGGTGCAGAGCTGGGCGCGCGACGGCAAGCATCATGTGCTGGCGACGCCGCGCGGCAAGGTGCGCGCGAGGCAGGTGGTGATCGCCGGCAACGGCTATACCGGCGACCGGCTGCATCCCGCCATCAACGGACGATTGCTGCCTGCGCTCTCCAACATTGTGGTGACGCGGCCGCTGACCGACGCGGAGCGCAAGGCGCTCAACTGGACCACCACGCTGCCGATCAGCGATACCCGCAATCTGCTGTTCTACTACCGCCAGCTGCCCGATCGCCGCATCCTGTTCGGCGCGCGCGGCGGCATCGAGGATACGATCGACAGTCGCGTCAGGCATAGGGTCTGGCTGGAAGGCCGCCTCACCGACATGTTCCCGATCCTCAAAGGCATCGAGACGACGCATTTCTGGAACGGCTGGGTGTGCGTGCCGTTCGACAAGTCGCCGCACGTCAACTCAATCGAGGGCGGCAGCGTGCACTACGCCCTCGGCTATGTCGGAACCGGCGTCGCGCTCGCGACCTATTGCGGCCTGCTGCTGGCGCACCGGCTGGCGGGCGACGACAGCCTCAGGCCCTCGCCGCTGCTGGCGCAGCCGCTGCCGCGCTTTCCGTTCCCCGCCCTGCGCCGGACCTATCAGCGCGCGATGTACGCCTATTTCGAGCTGCAGGATCGGCATTGAAGCCAATGTCCGACGACGCCCTGAGATCAGCCAACACGGCGCCATCGCGCGAGCTGCGCCTGGTGTGGGGGCCGTTGGCGCTGCTGGCGATGGGCGCGATCTGGGGTCTCGGCTTTGCGCTCGCCAAGCTGGCAGGCCAGAACGGAGCCCATCCGATCGGGCTGGTGCTATGGGAAACCATCGGCAGCGGCGCGCTGCTGCTCGCCGTCTGCACGCTGCTTGGCCGCTACCCGCGGCGGCAGTGGAGCCATCTGCGCTACTATCTCATCAACGGTCTGCTGGGATTCGCGATTCCCGGCCCGCTGCTGTTCTGGGTCGCGCAGCACCTGCCGGTCGGCGTGGTGACGCTCATGATTCCGATGGCGCCGCTGCTGACGTACCTGCTGATCCTGGTCACGCGCACCGAGCGGTTCGACCTTTGGCGCGCGTTCGGAGTTCTGCTCGGGTTTGTGGGCGTCGGCCTGATCGTGCTGCCGAAGGAGAGCCTGCCGGAGCCGGGATTGATCGGCTGGGTGGTGCTGGGTCTCGCGGCCTCGTGCTTCTATGCGCTGCAGAATGTCTACATTGCGCGGCGCTCGCCACCCGACGCCGATACGCTGACGCAGACCACCGGCATGCTGGTCCTGGGCGGCCTTGCCGCCATTCCGATGGCGGCCGCGCTCGACGGTTTCCTGTGGCCGGTCTTTCCGATGACCATCGCGGTCAAGGCAGCGGCCGTCATGCTGCTGATCAATGCCGCGATGATGCTGATCTTCGTCTGGGTGGTGCGGGCGATCGGCCCGGTGTTCGCCTCTCAGACCGCCAACGTGATCGTGGTCGCCGGCGTATTCTGGGGCTGGGTCATTTTCGATGAGATCCTCAGCTCCTGGGTCTGGGGCGCGATCTGCGCGATGGCGGCGGGCGTGGCGCTGGTCACCCTGCGCCCCGCCGTGCCAGTTCTGAAATAGCTCAAGCGCCGAGCAGCAGGCCGCCGCCGACCGCCGCCATTGCGGCACCCGCGATGCGGAACGGCAGGCGTGCGGCGTGACGGCGCGCCAGGAATACGATGGCGACGCCGCCCGCATGCAGCAGCCCGGTCGCGGCTACGAAGCCGGCGCCATAGGCGGCGGGATGGGCAAAGCCCGACAGCTCCGTGCCATGCGCATGGCCGTGGAACAGCGCGAACAGGCCGGCCAGGCCCATCGCCACGCCGACCGGCAGTTGCGTTCCGAACGCGATCAGCGCGCCGATCGCCAGCACCGAGCCGGCGATCCCGAACTCCACCATCGGCATGGCGATACCGGACAGCGCCAGGCCGGCGCCCGCGATCATGACCGCGACGAACGCAGCCGGCACGAGCCAGGCCGCGCGCTTGCCGAGCTGCGCCGCCCAGACGCCAACGCCGAGCATCGCCAGCAAATGGTCCAGACCCATCAGCGGGTGCAGGAAGCCGGCCGCGAAGCCGTGGCTGTGCGCATCGACCCCGGTATGGGCAAAGGCCGGCGTTGCCAGCGCCAGGCCCATCACGGCGGCGCTGGCGATCATACGTGTCGGTCTGTTCATGGTCCCTGCATCCCTCTCTTGAAGCTCAGCTGATCTGCTATCGTTATAGCAACCCGTTCCGTGCAACCCAAGGATCGTCATGCCGCTCGACCGGCCCTTGCCCGACCGCACTGCCCTCATCCTCGTCGACCTTCAGCTGGCGATCGACGATCCGCGCTGGGCGCGGCACGGGCCGCGCAACAACCTCGGCGCCGAAGCCGCGGCGGCCACGCTGCTCGCGCGTTGGCGGCGCCTCGGCTGGCCGATCGTCCACATCCGCCATGATTCGACCGAGCCGGAGTCGACCTACAGGCCCGGCGGACCCGGCCATGCCTTCAAACCCGAGGTTACGCCAGCTGCCGACGAAACGATCATCGCCAAGCAGGTGAACAGCGCCTTCATCGGCACCGACCTTCATCGCCACCTGCGCGACATCGGCGCGCCGGCCCTGGTGATCCTGGGCGTCATCACCAACAATTCGCTGGAGGCCACGGTGCGCAATGCCGGCAACCTCGGCCACGCGGTGTTCGTGCCGGAGGATGCCTGCTTCACCTATGGCCGGCAAGACCTGCGCGGCAAGGTGTGGGCGGCTGAGGACGTTCATGCCCTGTCGCTCGCCAACCTGCATGGCGAGTACGCCATGGTCACCAGCAGCACCGAGATCCTCGCGGATGTGCCGGAGTAGTCGTTCGGTCGCATTTTCGACGCCGAACCGGAATCCACTTCGGCGGAAAATGCTCTAGGCGGCAGCCTCGTTGGCGTAGCGCTTGAAGAACGCGCCGGTCAGCGCGCCCAGCACCAGCCAGAACACCAAGCTGGTGGCGATCGCCACCAGGATGAACCGGTGCTCCAGCTCTTCCGGCGCGAGGCCGCCTGGCGTCTCCGGCTGCGGCGCGCCGATGAGATGCGGCGCCGCGATCAACACGACGGCGATCGCATAGCCGTAGACGTTGCGCAGCCACGCTGCTGCGAACAAGCCGCCGGCCGTCGCGACCACGGTGCCGATCCACCACAGCTGCCGGTCGAGCAGCGGCGCGGCTTCGGTGCCGGGCAGCTCCGGCGGCAGTCCGAACGCCGGCGCCAGGCTGAAACTGGCAAAGCCCGCGAGACCCCACAGCAAACCGCGGCGCCAATCCGCGCCCTTGCCGAAGAACACGATCGCGGCCGTCAGCAGGAACGCGAAGCCGACGCCGGTCAGGACGTCAGCGCCAAGCGTGTAGAGATTGCGCTCCCAGCCATCCGCCGGACCCCAGGCTTCGGCGTCGTGCTCGTGCGCGGCCGCACCGGCCTCGTGCGTATGCGCCGTCGCTGTCGCTGCGGCTTCGGGCTCCCCGGCTGAGCCGGCATTCTCGAAAATCTCGGCCTCGAGGATCAAAGGTGTGGTGCCGAACATCTGCACGGCCCAGCTCACCACGCCCGCGCTGATGCCGGCGAGCAAGGCAACCGTCAGGAAGATGCGAAGATAGCTGAACATGACTGACCACGGCCCGAGCGGCCGCCCCTCATCTGGAATGCCGAATGGCCCGGACCAAAGCCCGGCAGCTGCTGCCACCACCGGACCAAAGGTCCGGCGGCTATAGCCTAGTGGCAGGGAAAGTTGTTGGCGTGGCGGGCGTCGTGCGCTGCGTTGTGCAGGACATCCGCGCCGGCGAAGCCGATGCCGTAGACGAACACCGCGCCGAAAACGGCCACGATCATGGCGGCGGCCAAGGCGGCGGTGCGCTTGTTCAGCTTGGCTTCGGTCTGAGTAGCGGTGCGAATCTGCGACATGTCGATCCCCATCTGCCGCGCCTGCCCACCGGAAAGGGACGCCTGAATGCGCGGATTATCGTTCGGCTGGTAAACTGCCCGATTTACCTTGCCCTGGCAAGACTTAGCGCCTTCCAAAGAACGGGAAATCAGGCTTCATCGATAAGGTGCAGGAACGACCCGAACACACTGCCCTGCCGGCGACCTTGCTTCCCCAGTTTGCGACAGGCCGCATCCTCGACCGCAAACAGCGACTCGCCCGGGCCCTCTTCGACCACGGTCGCGTAGTGGAATTCATGCCCGCGGAAGGCACGGCCGGCCTCGCCCAAGGGGCCGGCCGCCAGCAGCGTGCCCTGGCGGTAGCCGAGATGCAGCTTGCGCTCGGCAAAGGACGTGATCAGCGGCAGCAGCCCCGCCATCGCGTGGCGCTCGCCTTGGGCATCGATCAGTCCCTCGCCCAGCGTCATGTAGCCGCCGCACTCGCCGTAGATCGTTGTTCCCCGGCTTGCGGCCTGCCGCAGGCCAGCCAGGAAGGCATCGTTGGCGGCGAGCGTTCCGGCATGCAGCTCCGGATAGCCCCCAGGCAGGTAGATCGCATCGGCCGCCTGATCCGGCGCCTGGCCAGCAAGCGGCGAGAACGGCACGATCTCCGCGCCCGCAGCGCGCCAGCCAAGCAACGTCGCGGCGTAGCTGAATCCGAACGCCACGTCGTCGGCGACAGCGATGCGCTGGCCGAGCGGCGGCATCGCATGCATGGCTTCGGTCTGCGTGATTGCCGGCGCCGCCGCCAGTGCGCGCAGGGCATCGAGCTCGAGGTGCGGCGCGAAGTGGGCGCACAGCCGGTCGAGGTAGCGGTCGAACGAATCATGCTCGCGCGCCTGCACCAGGCCGAGATGGCGGCTCGGCAGCGCGATATCGTCGAACGCCGGCAGATAGCCCAGCACCGGCAGGTCGGCGCGCGCCGCGGCCTGCGCCAGCATCGCGCGATGCCGCTCGCTGCCGACCTCGTTGAAGATGACGCCGGCGACCTGGACATGGCGATGATGCCGCTTCAGGCCTTGCAGCAACGCCGCCGCCGTCGCGCCGATGCCTTTGGCGCGGAGCACCAGCACGACCGGCAACTGCGTGCGGGCCGCGATCTCCGCCGTCGAGCCGGGCGCAAGGTCGGCCTCGCCGGGCGCGCCATCGAACAATCCCATCACGCCTTCGACGATCAGCAGCTCCACATCGCGCGTTGCATGGTGCAGGAGCTGCGCAAGCGTCACCGGCCGCATCGCCCAGCTGTCGAGATTGAAGCACGGCCGCCCGGTCGCGCGCCCATGGAACTGCGGATCGATATAGTCCGGCCCCACCTTGCACGACGCCACGGCGACACCGCGCCGCTTCAGCAGCGCGAGCAACGCCAGGGTGACCGTGGTCTTGCCGCTGCCGGAAGACGCCGCGGCGATGATGAGGCCTTTGGCCATGCTTCAGCCGGCCTGCCCCTGCCGCCGCGTGCCGAGCGGATCGGGCACCAATATCCTGCCCTCCGCCGCGCCAAGCCAGTCGAGCGCGGCGCGCAGGCGCACGACTTCGCCGATCACCACGATGGCCGGCGGCTCGATGCCGCTCGTCGCGACATCCGCGGCGCAGGTGCCGAGCGTCGATTCCAGCACGCGCTGTTCGGCGCCGGTCGCCCTGCTGACCACCGCGACCGGCTCGCCGGGCAAGCGGCCGGCGAAGATCAGGCGCGTGGCGATCGGCTCGATGTGCTTCAGCGCCATGTAGATCACGATCACCGGCGAGCCCTTGGCGATCGCGTTCCAGTCGACGCCGTCCGGCACCGCACCGCCGGCATCGTGCCCCGTAAGGAACGTGACCGCTTGGTTGCAGTCGCGATGCGTGACGGGTATGCCGGCGTAGGCGAGGCCGCCGATTCCGGCGCTGATACCCGGCACGATGCGGAACGGCACGCCGGCCTCGACCAGGGACATCGCCTCCTCGCCGCCGCGGCCGAACACGAAGGGATCGCCGCCCTTGAGGCGCAGCACGCGCTTGCCCTCGCGCGCCAGCTGGATGAGGCGCAGCGAAATGTCCGGCTGCCTGGCCGACGGCTTGCCGCCGCGCTTGCCGGCATATTCCAGCGTCGCGCCGGGGCGCGCCAGCTTCAGCGTTGCCTCAGCGACCAGCGCGTCATAGACCACGATATCGGCGGTGGTGAGGCCGCGCAGCGCCAATAGCGTCAGCAACCCGGTCGTGCCGGGCCCCGCGCCGACCAGCCATACCCAGCCGGGTTCGATGCCCGGCAGTGTTTCCAATACTTCGTTCATGCCCCGATCCTAGAGACGGCCCGCCCGGCGACTAGCCAGATTCAGACCCCAAACGCTAGAATAGCGCCATGACTCGCAAGCCAGAAGGCCCGTTGCGCCGCGGCTGGACCACGGGCGCTTGCGCCACCGCCGCGACCAAGGCCGCCTTCACCGCCCTCCTCACCGGCGAATTCCCGGACCCGGTCGAAATCCTGCTGCCGAAGGGCGAGCGGCCGAGCTTCGCGCTCGCGCGTCGCGGCCGCGGCGAGGACTGGGCCAGCGCCGGCATCATCAAGGATGCGGGCGATGATCCCGACGTGACGCACCTGGCGCTCATCGTGTCCAAGGTGCGCGCCTTGCCCGCGCGCAGCGGCGTGCAGTTCAAGGCCGGCGACGGCGTCGGCACCGTCACCAAGGCAGGACTGCCGATCGGGCCCGGCGAGCCCGCGATCAACCCGGTGCCGCGCCGCATGATGGCGGAGGTGATCGAGGAGGTCGCGGCCGCGCATGGCGCGGAGCCGGACGTGGAGATCGAGATCTCGGTGCCCGGCGGGCAGGAACTGGCGAAGCAGACCTGGAATCCGCGCCTCGGCATCGTCGGCGGCATCTCCATCCTCGGCACCACCGGCATCGTGCATCCGTTCTCCTGCTCGGCCTGGATCGCCTCGATCCACCGCGGCATCGATGTGATCCGAGCTTCGGGGCTGGAGCACGCGGCCGCCTGCACCGGCTCCACCACCGAAAGCGCGGTGCAGCAGCGCTACGGCCTGCCGGACTTCGCCTTCATCGACATGGGCGATTTCGCGGGTGCTGTCCTCAAGTATCTGCGCCAGCATCCGATCAAGCGCCTGACCCTCGCCGGCGGGTTCGGCAAGTTCTGCAAGCTGGCGGATGGCTCGCTCGATCTCCATTCCGGACGCAGCCAGGTCAATCTGGAAACGCTTGCGCGCTGGGCCGGCGAGCAGGGCGCCAATGACCTGACGCGCAAATTGATCAAGGAGGCGAACACCGCCAGCGAAGTGCTGACCATCGCGCGGCAGCAGAACATCGCGCTGGGCAAGGTGGTGGCGGACAAGGCCCAGCAGGTCGCGCTCGAGGAAGTGAACGGCAAGGTCGCGATCGAGGTGCTGGTCTACGACCGCGACGGCCAGATGGTCGCCGGCACGGGCTTCAACTGACATGCGCGTCCTGATCCTCGGCGGCACGCAGGAATCCTTCCAGCTCGCGGAGCAATTGGTGGCGATGGGCGGCGTCGATTTCATCTCGTCCCTCGCCGGCCGCACGCGCGAACCACGCATGCCCAAGGGCCAGGTGCGCACCGGCGGCTTCGGCGGCGCAGGGGGCCTCGCGAATTACCTGCGCGCCGAGCGCATCACGCACCTGGTCAACGCCGCTCATCCCTTCGCCGCGCAGATCAGCGCCAATGCCGTTGCCGCCGCCGGAGCCGCAGGCGTTCCGTTGCTGCGCCTGCTGCGTCCGGGATGGACGGCGCGGCAGGACGACCGCTGGATCGCGGCGCGCCACGCGGCGGAAGCAGCGGAGTTGTGCCGGCGCGAGGGCGGCCGCATCTTTCTCACCCTGGGATCGGGCGAGATCGACGCCTTCGCGGAAATCCACAACGCGCATTTTCTGGTGCGCATGGTTGACGCGCCGGAGCGGCTGCCGTTGCGCGACTATCGCGTCATCGCGGCGCGCGGCCCGTTCTCGCTGCAGGACGAATTGCGCCTGCTCGCCGAGCACCACATCGGCCTGATCGTCGCGAAGAACAGCGGCGGCGAGGCCACCTACGCCAAGATCGAGGCGGCACGCCGCATGGAATTGCCAGTCGTCATGATCGAGCGGCCCGCGATTGCGCTCGATCCACGCTCGCCGGCGGTTGCGCAAGTCGCAGACGTGGTCGCCTGGATCACGCAGCAGGCTCGCTGACCTCTACCCCCGACAGCGCACGGATACGCGAGCAGAACAGCACCGGCAGCGACAGGGCATAGCCGGCGACGCAGGCCCACAGCACCGGCGTCAGTCCGAACCGCTCGGCGAACACGCCGGCCAGGATGGCGCCGATCGGGCCCGGGACGTTGCCGCACATCGAGATCACCACCGACGCGCGGCCGAGCACGGCATTGTCGATGTGGTGCTGGCGCAAGGCGCGCTCCAGGGAGAAGGCGTAGGCGAGCCCGAAGTCGCTGATCAATTGCCCCAGCACCAGCAGCGGGATCACCAGCCAGGTGCCGACAAAGAATCCCGCGAGCGGCAACAGCACGTTGCCGAGCGCGGCCGCCGCGATGCCGACCATCATGCCCGGACCCGCGGGCGTCGCCGCCGCGATGCGGGTGGTGACGAT
>DATFDU010000463.1:0-19168 GCA_035251915.1 Dongiaceae bacterium
GGGGAGGTCAGGCTCGCCAACCCCGCGTTGTCGGCGCCGCTGACCATCGGCCGGGACAGCGCCGGCGTCGTCACCATCACCGCGCAAACCGAGCTCGACGCCGATTTCGCGTTGGGCTTCGTGCACGCACAGGATCGGCTGTTCCAGATGGAGGTGATGCGCCGCGTCGGCTCGGGCCGGCTGTCCGAGCTGTTCGGCATCCGCACCCTCAAGACCGACAAGCTGATGCGCCTGCTCGGCCTCAGGCAGCAGGCCGAGGCGCAGTATGAAGCCGCCTCCCCGGAGCTGCGCGCCTCGCTCGACGCCTATGCCGCAGGTGTCAACGCCTACATCGCGTGGCAGGGATTTCCTCTGTCGCCGGAGTTCCTGCTGTTGCATTGGCGGGGTTTTCCTTCCCAGTTGCCGTCGATGCAGCTTGAGCCGGAGCCCTGGCGTCCGGCCGACAGCCTGCTGTGGGGCCGGATCATGGCCTGGCAGCTGTCCGGCAACGCCGGCCAGGAGATCGAGGACGAGCAACTGCGCCGCACGGTGGACGCGGACCTGCTGCAGCTGCTGCTGCGCGAGGAAGGCAGACACGCCAGCTTGCCGGAATTCTCGCCGACCCGCAGCGCATCCAACAACTGGGCGCTCTCGGGCGCGCGCACCGCGAGCGGATCGCCGATCCTGGCGAATGATCCGCACCTCGGTCTGACGGCGCCGGGGACCTGGTACATGGCGCGCGTCTCCACGCCGGACAGCGTGCGGGTCGGCGCGACCGTGCCCGGCATCCCTTTCCTGGTGATCGGCAGCAACGGCCACGTGGCCTGGGGCTTCACCACCACGCACAGCGACACCCAGGACCTGTTCGAGGAGCACCTGTCGCCAGGCAAACCGGAGCACTACGACACGCTGTCGGGGCCGAAGCCGTTCGAGGTGCGGCGCGAGGTCATCAAGGTCCGGGGCGGCGCCGATGTCGTCTTCAACGTGCGCTCGACGCGTCACGGCCCGCTGATCAGCGACCTCGAGCCGGAGCATTACCTGCACCGGCGCTTTTCCGTGTCATGGACCGGCTTCATGCCGAACGATCGCTCGTCCGAGGCGCTCCTCAAGATGAACCGCGCCAAGGACGCGGCCGAGTTCAGGGACGCGTTGCGCGACTTCCATACGCCGCAGCAGAACGTGGTGTTCGCCGACACCAGCGGCAACATCGGCTTCGTCGCCGCCGGCCGCGTGCCGACGCGGCGCAACATCGCGAATGAGTCCCTGTTTCCGGCCCCTGGCTGGATCGACGACTATGCCTGGACCGGCAGCCTCTCCTTCGCCGACCTGCCGCAAGTCGCCAATCCACAGGACGGAGCGATCGTCACCGCGAACAATGACATCCGCCCGGCACGCTACTTCGAGTTCCTCGGCCGCTCGTTCGACCGCCCCTACCGGCGCGACCGCATCCGGGCGCTGCTGGCCGAAACGCCCAAGGCCACGCTCGAGGACATGCAGCGAGTCCAGCTGGATGATTTTTCCGGACCTCTGCACGGTTTCGTCAGGGCCAACTTCCCGACCGTGAAGTCTTCCGCGCCGATCGAGATCGCGTCAGCCATGGCCAGCTGGGACGGCCGCATGGTTTCCGACCGGCCGGAGCCGCTGATCGCCACGGCGTGGCTGTATGCGACCGCCCGTCGCGTGCTGGCCGACGAGATGGGAGAAGAGCAGTTCAGAAGGTGGTGGCACTGGCAGGTCGACATCCTCAAGGATGTCATGGCGAACGACCACTGGTGCGACGATCGCGAGACGCCAACGGCGGAGAACTGCCGCGATGCGGTGCGCGCCGGCTTCGCCGAGGCGCTCGAAGCGCTGCGCGCCCGCTATGGCGAGGGGTGGCTGTCCTGGTCCTGGGGCGCCGCGCACGAGGTGCGGTTCCGGCATCCGGTCTATGCCGCCCTGCCCTATGTCGGCGATCACCTTGCTCCCAAGGTCGCCGCGCCCGGCGATCATTTCACCATCAATCGCGGCGGCATGGCCGTGAGCGCCGACGGCGCGCGCTTTGCGGACGTGCACGGCCCCGGCATGCGGCTAGCGGTCGACATGAGCCATCCCGGCGCGCCGGTGTTCAATCTTGCCGGCGGACAATCGGGACATCCGCTATCGTCGCACTATAGCGACCTGCTGCCGGAATGGGCGGCGGGCACCTATCGGACGTTCCAGAATCCGGCCGAGGACGTGCTGATCCTCCGGCCGCAACAAAAAAAGCCGGCGGCCGGGGAGGAAACCAAGCCATGATCGAGAAGCCAACGCTCGAGGACATCCGCCGCGCGGCCGAAACCATCAAGGGCCACGTCGTGCGCACGCCGTTCGTGTCGGCGCCGCGCCTCGCCCGCCAGCTTGGCCTCGCCTCGCTGCGGCTGAAGCTCGAGAACCAGCAGTTCACCGGCTCGTTCAAGGATCGCGGCGCTTACCACAAGCTGAAGAGTCTGACGGCGGAGGAGGCGAAGCGCGGCGTCATCGCGATGTCCGCGGGCAATCACGCGCAAGGCGTCGCGTATCATGCGCAGCGCCTCGGCATCCCGGCGACGATCGTGATGCCGGAGCAGACTCCCTTCACCAAGATCGAACGTACCGCGGCCTTCGGTCCGCGCGTGATCCTGAAGGGCGACAGCATCGACGCCGCGGCAGTCTATGCGCGCGAGCTGGCGGCCAAGGAGAACTTGGTGTTCGTGCATCCCTACGACGATCCCTTCATCGTCGCGGGACAGGGCACCATCGGCCTCGAGATCCTGGAAGACGATCCCGACCTCGATTTCCTCGTCATCCCGATCGGCGGCGGCGGATTGATCGGCGGTATCTCCACCGCCGTCAAGGCGCTGAAGCCTTCGATCGAAATCTATGGCGTCGAAAGCGACCTCTACCCCTCGATGCATCACGCCATCAACGAGATCCCTCCGGCCAATGGCGGCCAGACCTTGGCGGACGGCATCGCCGTCAAGTCGCCCGGCGCACTGACCCGGGCAATCGTGGAACAGAATGTGCGCGAGGTGCTGCTGGTGGACGAGATGGCGGTGGAGCGCGCCGTCGGCGCTTTGATCGAAACCCAGCGCATCGTGGCCGAGGGCGCCGGCGCCGCCGCCATCGCCGCCATCATGTGCCATCCACCAGCCTTCAAGAACTGCAAGGTCGGGGTGGTGATCGGCGGCGGCAATATCGATTCGCGCCTGCTGTCGCAGATCCTGATGCGCACCCTGGTGCTGGACGGCCGCATGGCGACCCTCCGGATCGAGATCATCGACCAACCCGGCGTCATGTCGACCATCACCAAAGTGATCGGACAGACCGGCGGCAACATCATGGATATCACCCATCACCGCCTGTTCGTCGATCTGCCGGTCAAGCGCGCCGAGATCGACGTGCTGGTCGAGACGCGCAACGCTAACCATGTTGCCGAGATCATTGAAGAGCTTGAACAGGCTGGATTTTCCACCCGCAGGATGAGCAGCCAGTCGGGCGAAGGATGAATGGTCGCAGGCCCGACCTAACCAAGTCTTAACTAAGTTCCGGGCATCTTGCCGAGCAGGTAAACGCTTGTTCCGGCTGGTCGTTCGGCATGTTCGTCATCATCGGCGCCGTCATCGTTCTTGCGTGCGTGTTCGGCGCATACTCGGTGCATGGCAATATGCTGATCCTGATTCAGCCAGTCGAGTTTGTCATCATCCTGGGCGCGGCCCTCGGCGCCTTCATCATCGGCAACACCAAGACCAACATCAAGCAGACGCTCAAGGGGCTCAAGCGCGCCTTGAAAGGGCCAACCTACAAGAAGGCCGACTACATTGAGCTCCTGAGCGTGCTCTATCAGCTTTTCAAGCTGGCCAAGACCAAGGGCATGCTCGCGCTGGAACAGCACGTGGAGAAGCCGGACGAAAGTGCGCTGTTCGGACAGTTCCCCAAGTTCCAGAAGGATCATCACGCGGTCGAGTTCCTGTGCGACTACCTGCGCATGATGACGCTCGGCACCGAGAACCCGAACGAGGTCGAGACGCTGATCGATGCGGAGCTGGAGACGCACCACAACGAGCTGCACGGTGCATCGCATGCGATCCAGACGATGGCCGATGGCATGCCGGCGCTTGGCATCGTCGCCGCAGTTCTCGGCGTCATCACCACCATGGGCTCGATCACGGAGCCTCCCAAGGTGCTGGGCGAACTGATCGGCGCGGCGCTGGTCGGCACGTTCTTCGGCGTCTTGATGTCTTATGGGTTCATCGCACCGCTCGCGAGCATCATCAAGGAAGTCGATGAAGCGGACGCGAAATACTACCAGTGCATGAAAGCCGGCCTGCTCGCGCACATGCAGGGCTATCCGCCGGCGGTTTCCGTCGAGTTCGCGCGCAAGGTCCTGCTCTCCACCGAACGGCCGAACTTCTACGAAGTGGAGCAGGCGGTGAGCGCACTGCCGCCGGTCTAGGGATCGCGCCGTGGCCGACGAACGTCCGATCATCGTCAAGAAGATCAAGAAGGTCGCGGCCGGCCACCACGGCGGCGCCTGGAAAGTCGCTTACGCCGACTTCGTCACCGCCATGATGGCGTTCTTCCTGCTGCTGTGGCTGCTCAACGCGGTGACCGAGGAGCAGAAGAAGGGCATCGCCGCCTACTTCCGCCCGACCCTCGCGGTCCAGAACACCTCCGCCACCTTCACGATTCTCACCGGCCAGGCCCAGCCGATGGAGGACATGTCCGGCGGCTCCGCGCAGGACTCGGAAGAGGAAGACGAGGAGCAGGCGATGCAGCAGGCGCCCGCCACCGGCGAAGGCGACCGGCCGCAGAGCCTCGAGGGCGAGAAGCCGGACATCGGCACCGGCAACGAGCCGCAGCCCGGCAAAGGCGACAAGCCGGTCGACCTCGAGGAGGCCGAGAAGGCGGTTGCCGCCGCCGAGCAGAAGCAGCTCGAGCAGATCAAGGAAGACATCAAGAACGCGATCCGGGAAGACCCCGAGCTCAAGGCCCTGGAGAAGAACCTGAAGATCGATCAGACCGAGGATGGCATCCGCATCCAGCTGCTCGACCAGGAGAAGATCTCCATGTTCCCGTCCGGCAGCGCGGCCATGAACCCGCGCAGCAAGGAGCTGCTGGAGAAGGTCGCGGAGGTGGTGAAGACACTGCCGAACAAGATCGAGATCTCCGGCCATACCGATGCCAAGCCGTACGCCGGCGGCGACAACTACACCAACTGGGAGCTGTCCGCCGATCGTGCCAACGCGTCGCGCCGGGTCCTGGTAGCCTCGGGCATCAGCCCCGACCGCCTGACCATGATCAAGGGCCGCGCCGACACCGATCCGTTCGTCAAGACCGACCCGTTCGATCCGCAGAACCGTCGCATCAGCATCGTCCTTCTGCGCGAACCGAAGGCGGCTCCGGCTCCGCCAGAAACCGGCCCGGTGATGCCGGCCTCCATCCCGGAGCCGACCAGCCGCTCGGGCCCACCTGCGGAACTCGTCCCCTAGGACTCGTCCCTGGCTGCGGCCGATCTCTCAACAGATTGTGCGCCCCCTTGCAAAGGCGGGCATGCCCCTCAATATGGAGGGGCGATTCCTCTGGACGGGTCGAAAGGGCGATCGAGGTGACGGAACGCAAGCTCCCGGCGATTGTGCTTGGCGGGACCAGCAACAGCCGCGATGACGGGGCGGTCCACGATCCGCTCGTGCATCCCAGGCTCTACGAGGGTGTGGCGCTGCGGCGGACCTTCGCTTTTTTCGTCGACATGATCCTGATCGGCATCGTGCTCGTTCTCGCCTTCATTCCACTCGGCGTCATCACGGCCTTGCTTGCCATCCCCGCCACCGTCCTGGTCAGCGTCGCGTACGATGCCCTGACCATCGGCGGGCATGCCTCGGCGACGCCGGGAATGCGGCTGTTCGGGCTGAAGGTCATCACCTGGTCCGGCGGAAAGCCCGACAATCTCCAGGCCGTCCTGATGTCGATCGTGTTCTGGGCGATCCATGGCGTGACCGGCTGGCTGGCGGCGGCGGTCGTGTTCCTGAACCCGCGCTGGCGCGCCGCGCACGATTTCTGTTCCGGCACGGTGGTCGTGCGGGCCGATGCCTGGAAGGCAATTACCTAGCCCAAAGAATGTCTTAGCACCGCTGGCGCAACAGGCTGGAAGTGCGGTATTTTGTCCGGCATGAGCGTTCTGGGCCGCGGCTTTCCGATCCCGTTCCTGGTCACCACCGAGGTGCCCTGCCCGTATCTGCCTGACCGGATGGAGCGCAAGGTCATCACCGAGCTGTCCGGCGGCAATGCGCCGGAGCTGTTCGAGCTGCTGTCCCATGCCGGGTTCCGTCGCAGCCATTCCATCGCCTACCGCCCCGCCTGCTCCGGCTGCCAGGCGTGCGTGCCGGTGCGCATCCCGGTCGGCGAGTTCGATCCCAACCGGACGCAGCGCCGCATCGCCCGCCGCAACCGCGATCTGGTGGCGCGCATCCGCGACAACGTGCCGACCCAGGAGCAGTTCGAGCTGTTCGTGCACTACCTCGAGGCGCGACACGCCGACGGCGAAATGGTCGGGATGGGTCCGCAGGATTACAGCAGCATGGTGGCGGACAGCCCGGTCGACACCCGCATGATCGAGTGGCGCGATCCCGGTGGCAAGTTGGTGGCATGCTGCCTGACCGATTGGAACAGGGACGGCATCTCCGCCGTTTACAGCTTCTACGAAACTGCGCGGCCGGATCTCAGCCTGGGAGTCTATGTGGTGCTATGGCTCATCGAAGAAGCCAGGCGCCGCGACCTGCCGTTCGTCTATCTTGGCTATTGGGTCGAGCACAGCCGGAAGATGGCTTACAAGTCCGGCTTTCGTCCTTTGGAAGGCTATGGTCCGGAGGGCTGGCGGCGCCTGGAGTGAAACCGCGCACCGCCGAGAAGTGAGAGGTCTTTTGCAACCGCATGTGCCCTGCTAGCTTCCGCCCGCCGATGCGACGTCCGAGTCAGGCGGATGCCGCATCGACAAATGGCGAGCATGTGCTCTGAATTGGTGTGAGGTCTTCGGGCATGAAACGTCGCAACTTCCTGACCGGCGCCGGCTTGGCGGCGGGCGCGACAACGCTTGTATCCGCCTTGCCGCGGCCGGCCATCGCGCAGGACCGACTGGAATGGAAA
The DNA here is from genome assembly GCA_035251915.1 of Dongiaceae bacterium. Lineage (GTDB taxonomy): Bacteria > Pseudomonadota > Alphaproteobacteria > Dongiales > Dongiaceae > Dongia_A. The sequence continues at coordinate 7,120 of DATFDU010000463.1, forward strand.
TTGGTGACGGCCTGGCCGAAAGGCCTGCCCGGCCTCGGCACCGGCGCCGAGCGTCTGGCGGAGCGCATCACCAAGGCATCCGACGGCAGGCTCAACGTCAAGGTCTTCGCCGCCGGCGAACTGGTGGATGCGATGGGCTGCTTCGACGCGGTCTCCCAAGGCCAGGCGGAGATGGGCCACGATTCCAGCAGCTATCACATCGAAAAGCTGCCCGCCGCCGGCTTCTACGGTGCGATGCCGATGGGCCTGACCGCGGGAGAGCTCAACGGATGGATCTATTTCGGCGGCGGCCAGGAACTGTGGGACGAGCTGTACGCGCCGTTCGGCGTGAAGGCGTTCCTCGCCGGCAATACCGGCGCGCAGATGGGCGGCTGGTTCCGCAAGGAGATCGGCTCGGTCGCCGACCTCAAGGGGCTGAAGTTCCGCATCACCGGCCACGGCGCGCAAGCGCTCGCACGGCTCGGGGTCGAGATCGTGCCGCTGGCCAATAGCGAGATTTTCTCCAACCTGCAATCCGGCGCGATCGACGGCGCGGAATGGGTCGGCCCCTATAACGATCTGTCGCTCGGCTTCTACAAGATCACCAAGCTCTACTACTGGCCGGGTTTCCACGAGCCGGGCTCGGCCACGCAATGCATGGTGAACAAGGGCAAGTTCGAGGCCCTGCCCGACGAGCTGAAGCAGATCGTCGCGGCCTGCTGCAGCGCCGAGAACGACATGCTGCTGGCCGAGTTCAATGGCCGCAGTCCGGCTGCCCTGGCCTCCCTGATCAACGAGCACGGTGTGCAGCTCAAGCAGTTTCCCCGCGATGTGCTGGTTGCCTTTGGTGCCGCCTCGGGCGAAGTGCTGCAGGAACTGCTGGAGGGCGGCGACGACATCACGCGCCAGATCGCGTCCTCCTATCTGCGATTCCGCCAGGATACGATGCGGTACACGCGAATCGCGGAGACTGCGTTCACAACGGCCCGTTCCTATAAATTCGACTTCCCGAAAGGATAGTCTGAACGGATGTTAACGAGCGCGCTGTTGACAGCCCCAGAACGGCTGGGGAGACTGCATCGTCAGCGCAACAAAACGCTCATCAGGCCGCTCTTGGCCTGACTGCGAGAGCGAGACCCGGAAACTCATGCGTGACTTGGAGGTAATCGTGACATCAGCACGTTTCGGCGTGGTCGCCTTCGTATCGGCCCTGCTGTTGGCCGGCTGCGGCGAAGAAAAGAAAGAGGAACAGGCAGCAGCGCCCGCCCAGGAACAGCCGGCTGAACCGGCCCAGCCAGCCGAGCAGACTGCGACGACCGAGCAGCCGGCCACCGCGCCCGCCACCGGCGAACAGCAGGCCGCCAGCACGCCGACCGCCGAGCCCGGCTCGGGCGGCGAACTCAACGTCTACAACTGGTCGGACTACATCGGCGAAACGACGGTCGAGGATTTCCAGAACGAGACCGGCATCACCGTCCGCTACGACGTCTATGACTCGAACGAGACCCTGGACGCCAAGCTCAAGGCCGGCAACACCGGCTACGACATCGTGGTGCCGACCGGCTCGTTCCTCGGCCAGCAGATCCAGGCCGGCATCTATCAGAAGATCGACAAGTCGAAGATCAGCAACTACGGCAACATCGATCCGCAGATTCTCGAGGCCCTGAAGCCGTTCGACCCGACCAACGAGTATGCCGTTCCCTACTTCTGGGGCACTGTCGGCATCGGCGTCGACGTCGCCAAGGTGAAGGAGCGGCTGGGCGAGAACGCGCCGATCGACAGCTTCGATCTGCTGTTCAAGCCGGAGAATGCAGAGAAGCTGCAGGACTGCGGCATCTCCATGCTGGATTCGCCGTCCGACATCCTGCCGCCTGCTCTCAAGTATCTCGGCAAGGACCCGCACTCGAAGTCCGAGGCCGACTATGCCGAGGTCGAGAAGATGCTGACGGCGGTGCGGCCGTACGTGAAATACTTCCACTCTTCGCAATACATCAACGATCTGGCCGGCGGCGAACTGTGCGCGGTGATCGGCTGGTCGGGCGACGTCTTCATCGCCCAGGCCCGCGCCGAGGAAGCCGGCAGCACGGCCGAGATCACCTACACCATCCCGAAGGAAGGCACCCTGCTGTGGGTCGATTCGCTCGCCATTCCGAAGGATGCCAAGAACGTCGAGAACGCCTTGAAGTTCATCGACTACCTCAACCGGCCGCAGGTCGCGGCCAATGGCGTGAATTACGTCAGTTACGCCAGCCCAAACACCGCAGCGCTGGAGCTGGTCGATCCTGAGGTCAAGGCCAACACCTCCATCTACCCGAACGACGAGGTGAAGAAGAATCTGTTCGCTGACGCGCCGGTCGACCCGGAGCTGGATCGTCTGCGCACGCGGGTGTGGACCAAGGTCAAGACCGGCCAATAAATCCGCCACGCGGAACGAAACTCTCGATGGGCCCTGCCAACCGGCAGGGCCCATTTCCTGTGGGCACTGCGACGCAGATTGAATGAACGTTCAAATTTTCGGCCGCTCCGGTCGTCGAGCGGTTGACAGTCCGGATAGCCCACCGCCATAGTTACAGAAAACAGTAGAGAGGCCCGAGCGACGAGTCCGGCGGAACAGCCGGCCGTGCTCGATCGATGGGAAAGGATAGACATGACTGGATCCGCACGTCCGGCCAAGCCGGCGCTGATAGCGCTCGCCGCCGCATCCCTTGCCGCCGCCGCTGCGTGGCTGCCCCCTCCGGCCAAGGCCGATGGCGAACTCAACATCTACAACTGGTCGGACTATATCGGCGAGAACACCGTCGCGAACTTCGAGAAAGAGTACAACGTCAAAGTCCGTTACGACATGTACGACGGGAACGAAACCCTCGAAGCCAAGCTGGTTCTCGGCAATACCGGATACGACATCGTCTTCCCCTCCTCCTCGTTCTTCGCCCGCCAGATCAAGGCCGGCATCTACATGCCGCTCGACCGCTCCAAGCTCACGAACTGGAGCAACCTTGACCAGTGGGTATTGCGCCAACAGGCCGGATATGATCCCGGCAACGTCTATGCCGTCCCTTACATGTGGGGCACCAACGGGGTCACCTACAATGTCGACATGGTCAAGGAGCGCATGCCCGATGCGCCGCTCGACAGCCTGAGCATGATCTTCGATCCCGACGTCGTATCCAAGTTCCAGGATTGCGGCGTCAGCCTCCTGGATTCGCCGGAGGACGTGTTCCCGCTGGCACTGGCCTACATGGGCAAGGATCCGACCTCGCAAAACCCGGACGACATCGTCGCCGCCACCGACATGCTGATGAAGGTCCGCCCCTATATCCAGCTGTTCGATTCCCAGCAGTACCTCAACGCCTTGCCGAACGGAGATCGCTGCGTCGCGATGACCTGGTCCGGCGACTACGCGGTCGCGGCCGGGCGCGCCGAGGAAGCGGGTCTCGATATCAATCTTGCCTACACCGTGCCGAAGGAAGGCAGCAACATCTGGTTCGACGCGATGCTGATCCCGAAAGACGCTCCGAACCCAGAGAACGCGCATCTGTTCATGAACTACATGCTGCGTCCCGACGTCATCGCGGAGTGCACGAACTACACCTACTATGCCAACGGCAATCAGGCGGCGAAGAAACTGGTGCTGCCGGAGATCCTGGAGGATCCGGCGATCTACCCGGATGCCGAGACGCAGGAGCGCATGTTCCCGAGCGTCGTGCGCACCGAGGAAGTACAGCGCGTGATCACGCGCGAGTGGACCAGGTTGAAGACCGGTCAGTGAGGCTTGTCCGCGTCGGTCGTGCGGACGGGGAGCTCAATAGCCAGGGGATATCATGGCCGCAGTAGAGAAGACGAAGCAACCGCAGCACAAGCTCACCAATACGCCGTGGAACGACCCGAAGGCCGAGCCGTACATCCGGATCGAGAACGTCACCAAGAAGTTCGGCGATTTCGTCGCGGTCAGCAATGTCTCGCTCAACGTCTATCGCGGCGAACTGTTCTCCCTGCTGGGTGGCTCGGGCTGCGGCAAGACCACGCTGCTGCGCATGCTGGCGGGCTTCGAGACCCCGACCAGCGGCAAGATCTACATCGACGGCGTGGATATGGCCGGCATCCCGCCCTACGATCGCCCGACCAACATGATGTTCCAGTCCTACGCGCTGTTTCCGCACATGACGGTCGAGCAGAACGTCGCCTTCGGCCTGAAGCAGGACAAATACCCCGATTCCGAGATCAAGCAGCGCGTCGGCCAGATGCTGGAGATGGTGCAACTCTCGCCCTTCGCCAAGCGCAAGCCGCATCAGCTGTCCGGCGGCCAGCGCCAGCGGGTCGCCTTGGCCCGCTCGCTCGTCAAGCAACCCAAGCTCCTGCTGCTCGACGAGCCGCTCGGCGCGCTCGACAAGAAGCTGCGCGAGGCCACGCAGTTCGAGCTCATGAACATCCAGGACCGTCTCGGCATCACCTTCATCGTGGTCACCCATGACCAGGAGGAGGCGATGACCCTCTCCACCCGCATCGGCGTGATGAACGCGGGCCAGATCGTGCAGATCGGCACGCCGCAGGAGATCTACGAGTATCCGCAAAACAAGTTCGTCGCTGACTTCATCGGCTCGGTCAACCTGTTCGAAGGCCAGATCGTCGAGGACGAACCGGGCCACGTGCTGATCCGCTCCGACGAGGCCGGCGGCGACATCTACATCGACCACGGCATCTCGAGCGCGCCCGGCGCCAGGGCCTGGGTCGCCATCCGCCCGGAAAAGATCCAGCTCACCAAGCAGGATCTCAAGGAGCCCCACAACTGCGTCAAAGGCGTGATCAAGGGCATCGCCTACATGGGCAACCTGTCGATCTACCTGGTGCAGCTCGACAGCGGCAAGCAGATCAAGGTGACGATGCCGAACCAGGTGCGCGCCTCCGAGTTCATGATCGACTGGGACGACCGGGTCTCGGTCACCTGGCATGCCAACAGCCCCGTCGCCCTCCTGAGCTGAGGGCGGATCATGGCAACGACGGACACGGTTCAGAGTTCCAGGCTCCCCGGAGCGGGCGGCCTGCAAGCAGTGCTCGCAGGCATCGGCTTGCGCGGGCGGACTCTGGTCATCGCCATTCCGTTCCTGTGGCTGCTGCTGTTCTTTTTCGTGCCGTTCCTCATCGTGCTCTGGGTCAGCACGTCGTTCATCGTCGTCGCGCAGCCGCCCTATACGCATGTCGGCCCGGACGGCAACTTCACGCTCAACATCGGCGACACCTTCGGCCGCCTGTTCCGCGACGCGCTCTATATCAAGGCGTACTGGAACTCCCTGGTGGTCGCGGCGGTCTCGACCGTGGTCTGCCTGGTGATCGGATATCCGTTCGCCTACGGCATGGCGCGCTGCAGCCATTCCGTCCGCAACATCCTGCTGATGCTGGTGATCCTGCCGTTCTGGACCTCGTTCCTGATCCGCGTCTATGCCTGGATCGGCCTGTTGAAGAACAACGGCCTGATCAACTCGACCTTGCTGGCGATCGACGACTGGCTGACCGCGACCATCGGCCTCGACCTGATGAGCGGGCCGATCGGCATGATGAACACCAACTTCGCGGTCTATGTCGGCATCGTCTATTCCTACCTGCCGTTCATGATCCTGCCCCTCTACGCCAATCTCGAGAAGATGGACATGTCGCTGATCGAGGCGGCGACCGATCTCGGCTGCAAGCCGCTCAAGGCCTTCTTCCTCATCACCGTGCCGCTCAGCTTCCCCGGCATCGTCGCCGGCAGCATGCTGGTCTTCATTCCGGCGGTTGGCGAGTACGTCATTCCAGAGCTGCTGGGCGGGCCGTCGAGCTTGATGATCGGCCGCGTGCTGTGGTCCGAGTTCTTCAGCAACCGTGACTGGCCGACGGCCTCCGCCGTCGCGATCGCCATCCTCTTGGCGCTGGTGGTGCCGCTCATGATCTATCAGAAATACCAGGACAAGGAGCTGGAGAAGGAATCATGAGCAACCGGATCTCATGGTTCGTGATCTTCTGGCTCGTCCTGGTGTTCGCGTTCCTCTACGCGCCGATCGTCTCGGTCGTCGTCTATTCCTTCAACGCGTCCAAGCTGGTGACGGTCTGGGCCGGCTGGAGCTTCAAATGGTACGGCGAGCTGGCCAAGGACCGGCAGATCATCGATGCGGCGATCCTGAGCCTCGAGATCGCGGCGATCAGCGCAACGCTGGCGACGGTTCTCGGCACCATCGCGGGCTATGTGCTGGTGCGGTTTCCGAAGTTCCTCGGCCGCACCGCCTTTTCCGGCATGGTCAACGCGCCGCTGGTCATGCCCGAGGTCATCACCGGCCTGTCGCTGCTGCTGCTGTTCATCTCGATGCGGGGCCTGATCGGCTGGCCACAGGGCAACGGCATGACGACGGTCATCATCGCCCACGTGACGTTCACCTTGTCGTATATCGCGGTGGTGATGCGCTCGCGCTTCCTGGTGCTCGACCTGTCGCTCGAAGAGGCGGCGCAGGACCTGGGCGCCAAGCCGCTCAAGGTGTTCTTCGTCATCACCCTGCCGATCGTCGCCCCGGCCATCGTCTCCGGCTGGCTGCTCGGCTTCACCATCTCGCTCGACGATCTCGTCATCACCGCCTTCACCAACGGCCCCGGCACGACGACCCTGCCGCAGGTCGTGTTCTCCAAGGTCCGCCTCGGCCTCGATCCGAAGATCAACGCGCTCGCCACCATCATCATCGCGGTGGTGTCGGTCGGCGTCATCATCGCGACCATCCACATGCGGCGGGCCGAGAAACAGCGGCAACGCGACGAGCAGATGGCCATCCGCGCCATTGCAGCCAAGACCTGAGCGCCCCTAGACTGCGCCTATGAGCAGCACGAATCAGCCGCGCCGCGTCACGGTCGCCGCCACCCAGATGGCGTGCGATTGGGACATCGAGGCCAACATCGTCCGCGCCGAGCGCCTGGCGCGCAAGGCCGCCGATCAGGGCGCGCAGGTCATCCTGCTACAGGAGCTGTTCGAGACGCCGTACTTCTGCATCGAACAGGATTCCAAGCATTTTGCCCTGGCGACCCGCGTTGAGGACAACCGCGCCATCCGCCACTTCCGGCCAATCGCCAAGCAGCTCAATGCGGTCATCCCCATCAGCTTCTTCGAGCGCGCCAACCACGCTTTCTACAACACCACGGCGATCATCGATGCCGACGGCGACGTGATGGGCCTCTACCGCAAGAGCCACATCCCGAACGGGCCGGGTTACCAGGAGAAACAGTATTTCAATCCTGGCGACACCGGCTTCAAGGTGTGGAACACGCGCCACGGGCGCATCGGCCTCGGCATCTGCTGGGACCAGTGGTTCCCGGAGACCGCGCGCTCCATGGCGGTGATGGGCGCCGAGATCCTGCTGTTCCCGACCGCGATCGGCACCGAGCCGCCGCCCTCTCCGCCGCATAATTCGCGCGAGCACTGGCAACGTACGCAGCAAGGCCACGCCGCCGCCAACGTCATGCCGCTGGTTGCCTCCAACCGCATCGGCATCGAGCGCTCGACCCAGAATCCAGAGGGCAACTGGTTGCGCTTCTACGGCTCCTCCTTCATCGCCGACCATCTCGGCGCCAAGGTCGCCGAGGCGCCGGAGGACCATGAGGCGGTGGTCACCGCCACCTTCGACCTGGCCGAAATCCGCGCCTATCGCGAGAATTGGGGCATCTACCGCGACCGCCGGCCCGATCTCTACCAGCCGGTCCTGACTCTGGACGGCACGCAGCGCTGAGCGTCATGCAGTTGCCGCCTTCCCTGCGCGCGGCCATCGACCGGGAGCTGGAAGGCATCGCGCTGGCCGACCTTGCCCGTGCGTTGGAGGTGTTGTCGCGACGCTATCGCGCCGAGGTGCAGGATGGCCGGCTGCATCTCGCCGACGATGCCACGGCCCGCGCCTATCTCACGACGCGCCTGCCGGCGACTTTTGCCGCTGTTTCGGCGGCCTTGGCGTCCGTTGCCGAAGCAAGACCCGATTTCACGCCCCGCAGTGTGCTCGACGCCGGAGCCGGCCCCGGCACCGCGACCTGGGCCGCCGCGCAACAGTGGGATAGCCTGGAAGAGGCGACGCTGGTGGAAGCGAGCGCTGCGATCCGCGCCGTTGGCGAACGGCTGGAATTGCCACTCCCGCGCGTCAGTTGGCGTGCCGCCAGGCTGGATGCCGCCCTCGGCGATCTCTCACCAAGCGACCTCGTGCTGCTTGCGTACGTGCTGGATGAATTGCCGGAGACCACGCGCGAACCTCTGATCAGGCAGCTCTGGGGCCTGACCACCGACACGCTGCTGATCGTGGAACCGGGCACGCCGGCGGGTTGGAGGCGCATCCTGCACGCTCGCGGTATCCTGATCCAGGCCGGCGCGCATGTCCTCGCGCCCTGCCCGCATGCCCGGCCCTGTCCGCTCGCGGCTCCCGACTGGTGCCATTTCTCCGCCCGCGTCGCCCGCTCCCGCCTGCACCGGGAAGCCAAGGGCGGGACGGTGCCGTGGGAGGATGAGAAGTTCATCTATGTTGCAGCGTCGCGACGACCGGGAGTCCAGCCCGAGGCGCGCGTCATCGCGCCGCCGCGCGCGAGCAAGGCCGCGGTGACGTTGAAATTGTGCCGGCAGGACGGATACGCTGCCGACCGCGTCTACGCGAAGCGCGCCGGCGGTTCATTTAGGAGCGCGCGTCGATTGGGTTGGGGCGACATCGTCCGGAAGTGATGAAAGGCTGAAATGGCCGATGATATTCAACCGGCTGCCCTGGCGGATGGCTGGACCGTGGCTTCGCCCGAGAGCGTAGGCCTGGACGGCGATCTGCTCCACGGCATCGGCCCGCACTTCGAATCCTGGACCGACACGAATGCTCACGCCATCCTGATCGCCCGGCACGGCAAGCTGGTCTACGAGCACTACTTCACCGGCGAGGACTGGGCCTGGGGCAAGCCCCTTGGCCGTGTCGCCTATGATGCCGCCAAGTGCCACGACCTTCGGTCCATCACCAAGAGCGTCACGTCGCTGTTGTTCGGCATCGCGGTCGATCGTGGCTGGATCACCGACCTCGATGCGCCGGTCTTTACGTACTTTCCGGAGCATGCCGACCTGCGCACGGCGGAGAAGGACGCGATCACGCTGCGGCGCCTGCTGACCATGACTGCCGGCTTTGCCTGGAACGAGGATCTGCCCTACGCCAATCCGCAGAACAGCGAGCGCCTGATGACGGACGCGCCCGACCGGTGCCGCTATGTGCTGGAACAGCCGATCGTGCGGCCGCCGGGACGCGCCTACATCTACAACGGCGGCACCACCGCGCTGCTGGCCGCGATCCTCAGCAAGGTCTCGCGGCAGCCGCTCGACGTGCTGGCACAGCGCGAGCTGTTCGATCCGCTCGGCATCGCCGACGTGGAATGGATCCGCTACAGCGATGCCACGCCGGTCGCCGCCTCCGGCCTGCGCATGCGGCCGCGCGACCTGTTGAAGATCGGCCAGACCGTCCTCGATGGCGGACACTGGCGAGACAGGCAGGTGGTGCCCCGCGCCTGGATCGAAGAGTCGACCGCGCCCCACATCAACGGCGAAGGCCTGTTCTTCTACGGCTATCAGTGGTGGCGGGGACGCTCGCTCACCAATCGCGAGGAGATCAAGTGGATCTCCGGCGTCGGCTATGGCGGCCAGCGACTTTACATCGTGCCGAGCAAGGGGTTGATCGTGCTCACGATGGCTGGGCTCTATAACAGCACAATGTTTCACGGCATCGTCGGCGAGATCGTCCTGCGGCGCTACGCTCTGCAATCCACGTTCGCATAGAAAAAGGCACGCCACTCGGCGCCCCCTTCGTGAGAATTGCCGATGCCTCAACTGATGTCGATTCACATCGCCTTCATCTGCGTGTATTTTGTCCATCGCCAGCAGCGACTTGTCGCGGCCGAAGCCAACTGATTGAAGCCGCCGAACCGCGAGGAGATGTGGCCGTTGTCGAAGCAGTTGACCCACACTACGCCGGCGCGCAGGGCAGCCGAGATCTTGAACGCCTTGTTGATGTCGCTGGTCCACACCGCGGCGGCGAGACCGTAGATCGTGTCGTTGCCGATCTTCACCGCCTCTGCCTGGTCCTTGAAGGTGATGGTGGAGAGCACTGGCCCGAAGATCTCCTCCTGCGCGATCTTCATGCTGCTCTTCACGCCGTCGAACACCGTCGGCTCGATGTAGTAGCCTCCGGTTTCGCTGCGCACGCGCTTGCCGCCGAAGGCGAGCCTGGCGCCCTCCTTGGCTCCGGACTCGATGTAGGCGAGCACGCGGTTCATCTGGGTCTCGTCCACCATGGCGCCCATCTTGGTTTTCGGATCGAGCGGATCGCCTGGCTGCAGGCTCTGCGCGACCTTCCGGATCTTCTCCAGCACCGCGTCCTTGACGGACTCCTCCACGATCAGGCGCGAACCCGCATTGCACACTTCGCCCTGGTTGAAGAAGATGCCCCAGGCGGCGGCCTCCGCCGCGGCGTCGAGGTCCGGCGCGTCCGCCATGATGATGTTCGGCGTCTTGCCGCCGGTTGAGCCGGTGAAGGTGATGGCATCGACATCCATGTGGCGGCCGAGCGCTTGCCCCGCCGCCTCGCCATAGCCGGGGATGACGTTGAACACGCCCTCGGGAACGCCGGCCTCCGCCGCCAGCTCGGCCAGGCGCAGCATCGTCAGCGGCGATTGCTCGGCCGGCTTGACCACCATCGAGTTGCCGGTGGCGAGCGCCGGACCGATCTTCCAACATCCTGTGAGCAGCGGGAAGTTCCACGGGATGACGGCGCCGACCACGCCCAGCGGCTCGCGCCGGATCAGGGAAATGGCGTTCGGCGCGGTCGGGCCGATCTCGTCATGGATCTTGTCGATCGCCTCGGCGTGCCGGCGGATGCACTGGATCGAGAGCGGGACATCCACGCTGGAGCTGTCGGCGATCGGCTTGCCCACATCCAGGGTCTCGAGCAGCGCCAGTTCGGTCGCGTGCTTCTCCATCAGGTCAGCAAGCCGCAACAGAACCTTGCTGCGCTCGGCCCCTGCAGTTCGCGACCACACGCCTTTCTCGAAAGCAGCGCGGGCAGCCTTCACGGCGCGGTCGACATCCTCCTTGTCGCCCGCCGAAACCTGGGTCAGAGGCTTGCCGGTGGCCGGGTTCGTGCAGGTGAAGGTCTTGCCGGAAGCAGCTGAAACAAAACGATTCCCGATGAAGCACTGATGGCGATAGCCAAGACGGCGAGCCTGATCGTTCCAGCTTTCCCGGCTGAGCGCGGCGGGCACGGCAGTCTCCCTGGATGAGGCGGATGGCTCGAGGTGGGCCGGAGTGTACCGGCCGTCCCCACTCGCCCTCAAGCCGGGGCGCGGTGTGATGCCCATCACAGACCGGAATCGGCCGTTGGGTCTTTACTCCCTTTCATCAGGCGGCGCCCACACCCATCCGTCCCCAAGGGTGCCATCTGAACCGGCGCCCGGAGAATCATCCCCTCCGGGCGCACTTTTATTGGGATCAGACCACGGTGATGTTGGCGAGCGCGTCGGTGAAGGCGCGCGCGCGGCGGGCGACTTCGGTCCAGTCCCTGGCCTTGAGCGCAGCCCCCGGCATCATCGAAGAGCTGCCCACCATCACCACGTTGGGCAGCGCCAAGTAGTTCCCGGCATTCTGCGCATTGATGCCGCCGGTCGGGCAGAATCGCAGGTCCGCGAACGGGCCGGCCCAGGATTTCAGCATCGCCGTGCCGCCGGCCGCCTCGGCCGGGAAGAACTTGAACTCGCTCCAGCCATGCTGGATGCCGAGCATCACGTCCGACGCCGTCGCCGCGCCGGGAAGATATGGCATCTTCAGCTCGTGCGCGATCTCCAGCAATGCGGGGGTCAGGCCCGGGCTGATCGCGAACCGCACGCCGAGCGCGGCGCAGGTCTTCATCTGCGCGCCGGTCACCACCGTCCCGGCACCGATCAGCAGCTTCGGACGCTCCTTCTGCAGCTTGGCAATCGCGTCGAATGCCGCCGCGGTGCGCAGCGTCACCTCGATCGCCGGCAGGCCGCCCTCCGCCAGCGCGTCGGCCAGCGGGATCGCGTC
>DATFDU010000464.1:0-6101 GCA_035251915.1 Dongiaceae bacterium
TGGCCGGCATCATCAAGGACGAGTCGGTGAACAAGCCGGATCGCGGCTTCGTCGGCGGCTACGAGATGGAGACCCTGTCGCTGGGCGTGCCGTTCATGGCGGCGTTCCTGGAGCCCGGCGCCTGGGGCCGCGACTTCAGCAGGGCCATGGAAGGCTATCCCAACATGGCCGGCATGTGGCTGGTGGGCGAGGACATGCCGCAGGAGAAGAACGGAATCACGCTGCACGCCACGGAGAAGGACCAGTACGGCCTGCCGGTGCCCAACGTGCATTTCGACGATCATGCCAATGACGTCGCGATGCGTGAGCATGCCTACCAGCAGGGTGCCGCGGTCTATGATGCGGTCGGCGCGGTGAAGACGTTCAGGACGCCGCCTTATCCCTCGACTCACAATCTCGGCACCAACCGGATGAGCGAGAAGGCGAGCGACGGCGTGGTGAACAAGCACGGCCAGACTCACGACATCGCCAACCTGTTCATCTCGGACGGCAGCCAGTTCACGACCGGCGCGGCGGAGAACCCGACACTCACCATCGTGGCGCTGGCGATCCGGCAGGCGGAATACATCGCCGACCGGATGGCGAAGAACGAGATCTAGAGGTTCCCTCCCTGGTACGCCGCTCCGGCTACTGGCCGGGGCGGCGTTGCTTTATTCCGCCGCGCGGCGCGGGACCCAGCCGTGCAGGACTCGGCAGCGTGCGGCCACCTCATGCAAGCCGGACAGCGCGGTCAGGTCGCGCGCTGCCCTGCGGACCGGCAGGGTCGTGGGATCGAAGGCGGAGGCCGGCTGTGCCAGCCCCAACTCATAGACGGCGTCCTGGATGCGCCGCAGGTTGCGTGGGTAGCGCAGTATGTGGTGTGCATGCAGCCAGTCCTGCGCGGCGTCCCACCGATCGGCCGCGCGCGCCAAGCGATTGTGGCGCAGGTGATCGCTGAAGCGGCTGATGCCGCCGAACAGGCCGCGGCGCCAAAGCCGCCTGATATCCAGCCGCTCGGGCGATTCGATGACGCAGGTCGGCGTCCCCGACCCGCAGCCGTCGAGAATCATCGAAGCGCTGTCGGCGGTCACGAACAGGCAGGCGGACTCGCGCAACAGTGTGTCGTAGGGATTGCCATTGTCGTTGGCGTGGTTGTCATTGGCCGGGGCTGGGGACCAGCGATAAATGCGCGGCCGAAAGAGGACGCCTTCCACCGCCGCCACCCAGGCATCGGGCGTGCGGCGCGATGTGCACACGATGACCGATCCGCCATGACGGTCGGCCGCCATCTGGGCGCGCAGCGCAACCTCCTTGAGCGTGCTCTCCGAAGTTTCGAACTCCGTGACTTCGCCGCCCAGCAGGATGGTGAACCACGGCTTCGGCGCCGAGACGACGGCTTTGCGCGCAGGCCGCGCGGCACGTCGGCGCGCCAGCGGCAAGCGCAGACCGATGACGTTCGGGCGCTTGGGCAGCAAAAACTGCGGCGTGCCCACCAGCAGATCATAGGATTCGATGGCACGGTGTGCGCGGCCGATGGAGACGATCCTGGTGCGGCCGCCGGATTGCTCTTTCACCCAGAAGGCGATGCGGCTGGCGCGCCGCCCGCAGCAGATGACAAGAGATGGCCACGCCGCCACCAGCCCGATCTCTTGCCGCCAGCGCCGGCCCTCTTCGGTGTCGGACAGCAGACGCCGAGTCCGAGCACGATCCTCCTCGCCATCGGCGAGCCAGTCGAGGCGCTTGAGCACATACGGACGATCGAGTGCCTCGGCCAAGGCCAGGCACTGTTCGTTGTCGCCGGCGGCGTGGGTCTGCAGGATCCAGATGTCGGGCTGAAACGCGCTGATCATGTTCACGGCAAAAACGATACGGTCTGCTATTGCTACGTTGCAGCCGGCACTATGGATGTTGGAAGCCTCTCCCCGTCCGACAAGGGGTCTCCATGCGGCAAAGGCGCCGGTCACAAAGTCGCGATTGGGCCGTGACCACGCAGCGGCGGCCCGCTGTTCGGCCTTTGCGAATCCGGTATTATCGATCAGATGCGTCGATCCGATGGAGTGAATGGAATGGCCGTCAGAACATCCAAGAAGCCGCCAAAGCTCGCAAAGAAGGCGGCCGTCAAGCGGGTCGCTGCGAAGGCCGCCAAACCGCGCAAGACCGCCGCCCAGCCATCAACCGGCACGGCCAAGAGTCCCGCGGGGGCCACGAAGCCGACTCTCCTCTCCGGCGGCAATCCTCAGATCGCGAAGGCCTACGGCGATGCGCCCGTGCAGGCCTACATCGCGGCCATGCCGGGCTGGAAAAGCGATGTCGGGCAACGGCTCGACGCTCTCATCGCGCGCACTGTCCCCGGCGTGCGCAAGGCGGTCAAATGGAACTCACCCTTCTACGGTATCGAGGACCATGTCTGGTTCCTCAGCTTTCATTGCTTCACGCACTACATCAAGGTCACATTCTTCCGAGGCGCGTCGCTGCGGCCTGTTCCGCCCGGCGTGTCCAAGCACAAGGACGTGCGCTATCTCGACATCCGCGAAGACCTGCTCGACGAAGCGCAGTTCGTTGATTGGGTGAAGCAAGCCAGCCAATTGCCCGGCGAACGACTGTGAGCGCCCAGTCCATGAAGAAGGCGACAACGAAGAAGATCGGCTCGAAAGAAGGAGGAGAGTCTTCCTCCCGGTTGATCGATGCGCGGATCGAGGAACTGGGCGATTGGCGGGGCGAGATGCTCGCGCGGGTTCGCACCCTCATCAAGCAGGCCGATCCCGAGGTGGTCGAGGAGTGGAAGTGGCGAGGGGTTCCGGTGTGGTCGCACGCCGGGATCATCTGCACCGGTGAGACGTACAAAAATGTCGTGAAGATGACCTTCGCCAAGGGAGCCTCGCTGGACGACCCGTCAGGCCTCTTCAATGCCAGCCTCGAGGGCAACACCAGGCGTGCGATCGATTTCCATGAGGGCGACAAGATCGATGAAGGGGCGTTGAAGGCGCTCATTCGCGCTGCCGTGATACTGAACACCGCGCGCTCGCATAAGAAACCAAAGCGCGCTTGAGCGGTCGGCTGGGGTCTCTTCCGCCTCGGGCAAGGGCCAGACCGGTTTCATCCCTGTGACATCGGCACGGTGCGGCAACTTGCGGGGCGATGCCGGCTTGCTTCCCCGGCCGCGGCCACTTTCCGGCGCCGGACCTATCTGCTAACAGGGTCGCGGCGAATGGGCCATGGCCGTGGCGGCGCAGGGTGGCGAGCGCCATTCGCAGAACGGTAACAAGGCCAACATCGAGCCCATGAACGACGATTCCCGGAGCAGCCGGCAGGCCGCGCAAAAGGCCAGCGCAAGCAAGTCCAGCGCACGCAAGCTGACCGAGCCGGAGGACGACCAGCCAAGCCTCTACAACGCGGATCTGCGGAAGAAGACGCGCTGGTCCATCCTGTGGACCGTGGTGCGCATCGCCTCGGACCAGATGTTCTCGTTCATCGTGTTCGTCTTGCTGGCGCGGCTGCTGTCGCCGCGCGAGATCGGCACCTTCGCCCTCGCCATGGCGTTCGCCGAGGTGAGCCGCGTCATCGCGATCCAGGGCATGGTGCAGAACATCCCGCGCGCCAAGAAGCTGACGCCGGAGCTGGCGGACACCGTATTCTGGACCAACCTCGCGATGTCGTTCGTGGTGGCGCTGGTGGTCCTGGGCGCCGCGCCGATCATCATGGACGTCATCGACCAGCCCGATGCGGCCGGGCCGCTGCAGGCGCTCGGCTTCGTGCTGCCGATCGCGGCCCTGGGCGCGACGCACATGTCGCTGCGCCTGCGCGAGTTCGGGCACAAGTCGCTGGCGCTGCGTTCGGTGGTCAGCGGCACCATCGGCGGCGCCGTGGCGATCGGCGCCGCCTTCGCCGGCTGGGGAATCTGGAGCCTGGTGGTGCAGCGCTTCGTCACCGAATCGCTGAATGCCCTGATGGCGTGGCTGTCCTACAGGTGGGTGCCGGGCCGCGGCTTCTCGATGAAGCAGCTGCGCGAGATCTGGGGCTTCGGCTTCAACATCGCGCTGACGCAGATCCTCGGCCTGTTGCCGCGGCGGGCGCTGGACCTGGTGCTCGGCACCATGATCGGCGCGGCGGCGGTCGGCATCTATCGCACGGCAGGGCGCACCACCGAGCTGGTCGCGAGCGGCACGATCTCGCCCTTCACCACCGTGGCGCTGCAGACGCTGTCGCGCCTGCAGACCGACACCAGGGAGATGACCAAGGCGTTCCGCTGGATGGTCTCGCGCAGCGCGATGCTGACCATCCCGGCGATGGTCGGCTTCGGCGTGCTGGCGCCTGATCTGGTGCCGGTGGTCTATGGCGAGAAGTGGGCGGATGCCGGCGTGCTGGCGCAGACCTTCGCCTGTCTCGGCATCACCTATTCGATCACCAGCTTCGCTTCGCCGCTGCTGATGGCGCTGGGGCGGGGAGCGACCTTGCGCACGCTTGCGATCGCGCAGCTGATCGCAACCGTCGTGGTGGCGGTGCTGACGGCCCCGTTCGGGATCTTCGTGGTGGCCTGGGCCTCGGTGCTGCGCGGCTATTGCACGCTGCCCTTCACCCTGTGGATGCTGAAGCGCGCGTCCGGCATCACGCCATGGGATGCGCTCGGCGCGATCGCCAAGCCGCTGATCGCGTCGCTCATCATGGGCGCTGCGGTGTGGGGATTGATGGAGCTCATCCGCCCGCTGTTCGCGCACGCCTTGATCCCCGTGTTCATCTGCGTCGGCGCGGGCATGGCGATCTATGCGGCGCTGATCCTCACCATCTCCGACCAGGCCCGCCAGCTGGCGAAGACGCAGCTGAAGCGCGGGCGCGGGCTGTTCACCCGGAAAAAGTAGTTCCCCAGCCTTCGGACCGAACCATTCGCCGAATTGCAGCCCACCACTGGCTTCAGTGCTGGTGCGGTACGTGGTACAGTGCGTCATTGCGAACATCGTGAGGAGGTGCCCATGGGCAGTGCAACTCTTCAAGGCCGGCTCTGGGGCGCACGTGCCCAGGATTGGGCGATGTACGTGGAGCAGGTGGGGTTGCCGCTTTTCGGTGCCGCGCTCGATGCGGCCCGCGTCACCTCCGGCACTCGCCTGCTCGATGCGGGCTGCGGCGCGGGACTGCTCGCGCTGCTCGCCAGCCTTCGCGGCGCCCAGGTGGCCGCTCTCGATGCCTCTCCGGGACTGCTGGCCGTGGCGCGGCAACGTCTGCCTGAGGCCGACGTGCGAGAGGGCGATCTGGAATCTCTGCCCTTTGCCGACGCCAGCTTCGAGGCGGTCACGGCTGTGAACAGTCTCTTCTATGCGGAGGACATGGCCGCTGCCATGCGCGAGCTCGCCCGTGTCGTGCGGCCGGGCGGGCGTGTGGTTATCACCGCCTGGGGACCGCCCAGCCGGTGCGCGTTTCTGACCGCGGTCATGCCGGCGTTGGGGGCGCTCATGCCGCCGCCGCCACCCGGTGCTCCGCCTCCACACCCCGGAGCCTTGTCCGAGCCGGGCGCGTTGGCGGCCGTCTTGCAGAGGGCGGGCTTGCGCGTGGTGGAAGAGGGCGAGGTCGCCTGTCCCTTCGTCTTCCCCAGCGCGGAGGCATCGTGGCGCGGCAATGCCAGCGCAGGCGTCAATCAGGCTGCCATCGCGCACAGCGGAGAGGAGGCGGTCCGCGCCGTCTATGCGGATGCCGACCGCGCGCATATGCGCGCGGACGGCAGCGTCCGTTATGACAATGTCTTCCTGTGGGTAGCGGGACAGCGCACGTGACGAGGTTCGCTTGCCGCCAAGCAGCGGGGAGGAGCTTCACCAGCAGATGAAGGTCTCGGCCTTCGGCCAGGCTCAAGACTCTGCGCTCAGCTCCGCGGTTTCGAGTTCTCCGGATCGTACAGCGGCTTGTAGCCGACACCGGCGACTTCGACCGGGTAGGTCTCGCCGAAATACTCCACCAGCAGCTTTCGGCCATCCTGGCAGTACGACCACGGCAGGTAGGCGAGGGCGATGTTCTTGCCGATGGTGGGGCCGTAGGCGACCGAGGTGGTGAAGGAGCGGCGGCCGAGCTCGTCGACCAGCGTTTCCTTGGTCTCCGGGTCCATCACCGGCATGGTGCCGACGGGATAGCGCGCGACG
>DATFDU010000465.1:0-4263 GCA_035251915.1 Dongiaceae bacterium
GGACCGCGCTTACCTATTAGGCAGCGAGAGCCAAACGGCTATTGTCGTTGGCACTTCTAGGTTGGCCCGATAACGGTGGATACCATGCCGGGCGAAAACCTTACCTTTACCACGCGCGTCGATCCTATTTCGCCCCCATGAGCCGGCCAGCAGCAGAGCTGGACGGGAATGGTGGAGGCGCCGGGTACCGCCCCCGGGTCCGCAACGCTTATTCCATAAGGCGTTTATCGCCATAGTCGGTTGCCCGACGCCTCCAAATATAGGGACTCTTGAGACGAATCAAAAGAGTTAACAGGGCCGGTATGCACCCGCCGAATGTGTGGTCCCATATGTTGTGCCAATGCGTTGTGTGACGGGCGGAAAGGGGGCATAAGGCGAGCCTGTCCAACCCCGATCGAGCGCCCGATTCTCATGCCCCTGACCAAAGACCAGCAAGCCGAAATCGACCGCCAGCGCGGCGAGACCGCCGCCACCCGCCGCGCCGTTTCGCCGGGGCTGGAGGAGGTGCTGTACCAGGCCTTCCCGGTGCTGGATCACGGCTTCGTTCGGGTCATCGACTACATGGGCGACGATGCGGCAGTGGTGCAGGCGGCGCGCGTGTCGTACGGCCGCGGCACCAAGAAGGTCAGCGAGGACAAGGGCCTCATCCACTATCTGATGCGGCACCGCCACTCCACCCCGTTCGAGATGTGCGAGATCAAGCTGCACGTGAAGCTGCCGATCTTCGTGGCGCGGCAATGGATCCGCCACCGCACCGCCAATGTGAACGAGTATTCCGCGCGCTATTCGATCCTGGACCGCGAGTTCTATGTGCCGGCGGAGGAGAACCTGGCGGCGCAGTCGGTCAGCAACCGGCAGGGCCGTGGCGATGTGCTGCAGGGCAGGGAGGCAGCGCAGGTGCTGGACCTGCTGCGTACCGACGCGACGCACGCCTACGACCATTATCTCACCATGCTGAACGAGAGCGAGGACGGGCAGACGATCGACGAGTCCCGGCAGGGACTGGCGCGCGAGCTGGCGCGCATGAATCTCGGGCTCAACTTCTATACCCAATGGTACTGGAAGGTGGACCTGCACAACCTCATGCATTTCCTCTCGCTGCGCGCCGATGCGCACGCCCAGTACGAGATCCGGGTCTACGCCGACGTGATGGTGGACCTGTTGAAGCGCTGGGTGCCGCTGACCGCAGAGGCGTTCGTCGAGCACCGGCTGCATGGCGTCACTTTGTCCAAGTCCGCCTGGGGCGCGATCAAGCGTATGCTCAATGGCGAAACCGTCACCCAGGAAGCGAGCGGCCTCGGCAAGCGCGAATGGAACGAGCTGCAGGCCCTGCTCAAGGAGTAGGTTTGCCGGCAAAGCCGAAGCTCTACTACAACTCCGCCTGCCCGGTCTGCCGCACCGGCATCGAGCAGCAGCGCGCCAGGATGGACGAGGAGCTGCCGGCGGGCAGCGACACCATCGCCTGGTGCGACATCGCCGCGACGCCCGAAGCGGCCACTGAGATCGACCGCAGCGTCGACCAGATCCGCCACAGCCTGCACATGGTCGACGAGCAGGGACGATTGCTGGTCGGCGCCGATGTCGCGATCGCGGTGTGGGCGATGACGCCGGGCCGGCGCTGGCTCGGCCGGCTGGTGGGGTTGCCGGGCATCCGGCAACTCGCACGCTGGGGCTACAACCGCTTCGCTGACCGGCTGTTCGCCTGGAACAAGCGGCATGGGCGCTGGTAGTCTGCGCCTATCACGGTGATAGGCCGATGCCTTGACGGTGCAACCTTCCCTACCTATCATGGTGATAGATCTAGGATGGACAAGGCCTCCGCCAAGAACGCAGTCAAAGCGCTTGCTCTAGGCGACCGGATCGTTTTCACGCTGCACGCCAAGAAGCGCGATCCGGCCCGCGGAAAATTTCCGCTTACGCGCGAGCAGGTGAAGAACTGCCTCATTCATGGCGTCGTCACCGAAGGTCCTGCTCCGGACTTGAAGGAGCCAAATGGCTGGAAGATGCGACTCACGAGGTTGCGCGACCAGGAGAGGCACGAGGTCGCATGTGTTCTGATCGTGAATAGGAACGTCCTGATTATTACCGGCTATGGATATGGCAGGAGATCGAGATGAAGAAGCCGTATCATTATACCGAGTGTGGCCTGGATTACGTCTATCTGTTGGATGGGTTCGAGACGATCAAGACCGCCTATGGCCGGGCCGTCCGCGTGGCGAGTGCCGGCAAGCTCGACCGTGCCATCGCACGGATTGTCGTGCGCGATCAGAACCGGCTGACCGGGCAGGAAGTCCGGTTCCTGCGCGGCCTGATGGACATGACGCAGGCCGAACTGGGCAGCGCTCTCGGCAAGGACGCGCAGACGGTCGCGCGGTGGGAGAAGGGCAAAACCGAGATTCCGCCGACCGAGGACATCGCGATCCGACAGATCTATCTCGAGGAGACCGGGCATCGTCAGCGCTTCATCGACACCAGTCGACGGGTGGCGGACTTAAGGGTGCGAGTCGGAGACGTGACCTTCAAGGTGAAAGGGCGCCGGGACTGGACGCTGGCTGCCTAGCAGGACGGCATTGCACCCTCACCGGCGATAATATAAAAATATCCATGCTACTTTATTTGGCGAGCGCGCCATGTCCACCCTCGCGAAGTTGCTGACCGAGTCCGAGCCCTACGACCCGGAGTATGGCGGGGGCCTCTGCAATCATCTGCCGCTCGCGCTGACGGCATTGGACCAGATGGGCGCGACGCCCGCGCAGCTCAACGACTATCGCCGTACGCACACGTCGTGGCTGGAGAAGTTGCCGGAGCGCGCGGCCGCGCCGGCGGGCGCCTGGCCGTTCCGCAAGGCGGACCATGCGGGCTTCGTCGATCTGCAGGCCGATTTTCGGCAGCGGATTGCGCGCGAGGGCTGGGAACCGGTGGTGTGTGCGACGCTGCCTGAACTCGCGCCGGGCATTTCAGCGGCGGCGTTCCATGGGCTGATCCGCACCGCGATGGGCGTGACCAGCCGGCACGACGGCGAAATTGCCGCCGGCCTCGCCTACTGGGCGGCGCATTGGCAGCGGCTTGGCGTGGCGCTCGGGGCGCCTGCGCAAAGCGAGCCGTCGGCCGATCCGTT
Source organism: Dongiaceae bacterium (assembly GCA_035251915.1). Classification (GTDB taxonomy): domain Bacteria; phylum Pseudomonadota; class Alphaproteobacteria; order Dongiales; family Dongiaceae; genus Dongia_A. The sequence continues at coordinate 3,119 of DATFDU010000465.1, forward strand.
GCTGCTGCTGGAGCGGCTGCGCACCGATGAGCGTTTCGCGTTCGATCCCAAGAGCGCGCCGGGCCTGATCGACGATGCCTTGCTGGCGGTCGGCGGCCTGAGCGGTTTCGAGGAAGTGATCGACTGGCTGGATGAGCGATCCAGCATCGCGGAAATCGCGCGCGCCGCAGGTGCGCTGTATGGCGCGACCGGCGATTTCACGGCGCTTCACACCGTTACAGCCACGCAAGCGGGATCGGTACTGTTGCCCTTCGTGCAGGAGCCGAAGGTCTTGCTGCCGTGGTTGTGGCAGGGCGTCGCAGCTGCCTACATCGCGATCGGCCGTCCGACGATTGCCGCAACGGACACGATCGAAGCCTGGCGTGGCACGGAAACGCCGGCTTGGCCCGACCTGCTGCGCAGCGCCTTGGCGCAGGACGACGAGCATACGGTGAAGCTGTGCTATTCGGCCCTGTCGCTGGGACGGCTCACCGGCGATCGCCTGTTCCGCTGGCTCGCCGCGCGCGAGGTCGGTGCGCTGAAGGATGTCGGCTTGCCGGCGTGGCGGGAAAACTGACTACTGGATGACGATGCGCGGGCCCTGGCGCTGCTGGGCGCCGGAGAGCTTGGCCCAGATGCGCTGCGCGATGTCGCGGTAGGCGGCGGCGTGCGGCGACTTGGGGTCGCTGACCACGATCGGGTTGCCGCTGTCCGAGGTCTCGCGGATCGCGATGTCGAGCGGGATCTCGCCGAGGAAGTCGACGCCGAAGCGCTCCGCCTCGCGCCTGGCGCCGCCGTGGGCGAAGATGTCGCTGCGATGGCCGCAGTTCGGGCAGGAGAAGTAGCTCATGTTCTCGATGATGCCGAGCACCGGCACATCGACCTTGCGGAACATGTTGAGGCCCTTCTTGGCGTCGAGCAGCGCGATGTCCTGCGGGGTCGAGACGATGACGGCGCCGGCCAGCGGCACGTTCTGCGACATGGTGAGCTGGGTGTCGCCGGTGCCGGGCGGCAGGTCGCACACGAGCACGTCGAGCTCGCCCCAGTTGACGTCGCGCAGCAGCTGGGTGATGGCGCTCATCACCATCGGGCCGCGCCAGATCATCGGCGTCTCTTCGTCGATCAGGAAGCCCATCGACATCACCTTTATGCCGTGGTTGGCCATC
>DATFDU010000466.1:0-9159 GCA_035251915.1 Dongiaceae bacterium
AAGTCGACGGCATATTGCCGCTCGCAGAAGCGCTTGATCTCGGCTTCGGTGCCCGGCTCCTGCCCGCCGAAATCGTTCGATGGAACGCCGAGCACGACGAGCCCGCGGTCGCGGTAGCGCTCCCACACCGCCTGCAGGTCCTTGTATTGCGGCGTGTAGCCGCATTCGGAGGCCGTGTTCACGACCAGCACCGCCTTGCCCTTGAAGTCGCCGAGCGGCAGCGGGCCGCCGTCGATCGCGGTGAAGGAAAAATCATATGCCGTCTTGTCGGCCGCTGGCGCCGAAGGAATTGCCATCAGGATCACCATCAGACATGTGATTGTTCGAAGCATTGGAGCCTCCGGAGGCTGCACACTCCCATAATAGTTTCCTAGTTTAACGCTTTTTCCCGTTCGTGTCCTCGGGGGCCGTTCCCGATCGGTGCTACAAAAGCCGGGTCTAGCGCCGGGCTCAATATGATGGGGGGCATCATGGCGAATCTCATTGTTTGCTGCGACGGAACCTGGAACACGGCGGACCAGCAGGACGGCGGCATTCCGACGCCGACCAATGTCGTGCGGCTCTACAATCTTGTGGCCGAGCGCGACAAGGATGGCGTCGAGCAGAAGAAGTACTACCACCCGGGAGTCGGTACTGACGGGGGCCCGGTCAGCAGGGTCCTCGGCGGCGGCATCGGCCTCGGACTCGACCGCAACATCAAGAGCGGCTACCGCTGGCTGTGCAGCAACTACAGCGCCCGCGATCTCATCTTCCTGTTCGGCTTCAGCCGCGGCGCCTACACCGCGCGCAGCCTCGGCGGCATGGTGACGCGCTTCGGCCTGCTCGACCCTGCCGGCCTGACCGAGAGCGAGACCTGGAAGCGGATCGACGACCTGTTCGACAACGGCTATCGCGTGAAAGGCGCGAAGCGGCAGGCCTTCGCCGACAAGGGATACAGCTTCAAGAACGGCGATGCGGATCTCGACGTACCGGTCCATTTCATCGGCGTGTGGGACACCGTCGGCGCGCTCGGCATTCCCGATCATCTCGGCCTGCTCAACCTCATCGACGATCCGAGCAAGCACAAGTTCCACGACACGGAGCTCAATCCGCTGGTCAGGCACGGACGCCACGCGCTCGCCCTCGATGAGATGCGCGCCAGCTTCGAGCCGACCTTGTGGACGAACGTCAAGGGCCGCGACGTCAAGCAGATCTGGTTTCCCGGCGCGCACAGCGACGTCGGCGGCGGCTATCGCGAGATCGGGCTCGCGAACGGCAGCCTGCTTTGGATGCTTGCGGAAGCGAAGGACAAGCGGCTTGCGGTCAATCCCGAGGTCGAGGCGCAGATCAAGGCCGATTGCCGCGACCTGCTGCACGATTCATTGACCGACATCTTCAAGCTGCTGCCGAGCAAGCCGCGCGCCGTTCCCGCGGTCGACAGCGCGGATCCGCAGTTCCTGCACGCCTCGGTCACCGAACGGTGCAAGATACCGCCGGTGACTCAGATGCCCTACCGTCCCACCAAGCGCCTCAAGAAGGGCGAGTCTGCGAGCTTCCCGATCTACGCCATGATGCCGTGGAATCCGACCGGCCTCTTTATGGAGGAAGGCGCGACCTACAAGTTCGAGGCGGCGGGCGAGTGGCTGGACAGCAATGTTCCCTGCTCGCCGGAGGGCAGCGACGACGGGAAGTTCCAGCCCGGCGAGATCGGCCAGGTGATCGGCAGCCTGATCGGCCAGGCCGAATCCCTGTTCCGGCGTGCCAGCGGCAGCAAGGCGGCGGACTTCTGGCTGACCAAGCGCCACGAGAGTTTCCCGTGGTTCTGCCTGGTCGGCGTGATCGCCGACGGCAAGACCGACGAGAGCGGCCACGTCACGCACGAGGTGCTGAAGATCGGCAAAGGCATTGCCAGGGTTCCGGTGGCGCGCGGCGGCTATCTCTACGGCTACGCCAACGACGCGTGGAACTTCTACAACAACAACCGCGGCAGCGTGCAGCTGACGGTGACGCGGCTCGGCTGACGGCGGTGCCCTTCTCCCCTTGCTTGCGGGAGAGGGGAGGATCAGTGCGTGATCGCCGGCACACGGTCCGCCGGCGGCGTGTTGCGCGAACGCTGACAGCGCACCACGCCGTCGATCACCACCATGCCGATGCCGGGCAGGTCGCCCTTGCGCACGGAATCCAGCAGGTCGCGGCCGGAGCTGTGCTGTGCCTTGTCCATGAACACGAAGTCCGCTGACCGGCCCGGCTCCAGCAGGCCGCAATCGAGGTTGCGGATGCGCGCGGTGTTGCCGGTCGCGAAGCAGAACACCTGTTCCGCCGGCAGATCGCCGAAGCTCGACAGCATGGCGATGACGCGCAGGATGCCGAGCGGCTGAACGCCCGACCCCGCCGGTGAGTCGGTGCCGAGGATGACGCGGTCGAGCTGGCCAAGCTGCTTGGCGACCTTGACCGCATGCAGGCCGGCCAGCTCGTTGCCGTTGTGCACGATCTCGATCGCACGGCTGCATTGCTCGCACAGGCATTCGATCTGCTTGAGGTCGAGCGCGGTGTGGCCGCCGTTGATGTGGCCGATGACGTCGGCGTCGGCCTCCAGCACCACATCCTTGTCGATGTAGCCGGAGCCCGGCACGGAAGGGCCGCCGGTGTGGATCGTCGACTGGATGCCGTGCTTGCGCGCCCAGGCCACCATCTTCTTGGCTTCGGCGCCGGCCTTCACCGAGCCGAGGCCCACTTCGCCCAGCAGCGTCACGCCGGCGTTCGCCAGCTCGGCGAAGTCATGCTCCTCCATGCCCTTCTCGATCACCGGCGCGCCGGCATGGACCTTGACACCGCCGGGCCGGAACGCATCGAAGCTGCGCTGCGCGGTGATCGCGAGCGCCTTCAGGCCGACGATGTCCTTGGGCCGGCCGGGCAAATGCACCTCGCCCGCCGAGATCATGGTGGTGACGCCGCCATTGAGGAACGAATCGATCCAGCCGAGCTGGCCCTGGCGCGGTGTCCAGTCGCCGAACACCGGATGCACGTGGCTGTCGATCAGGCCCGGCGAGAGCGCGGTGCCCTGGGCATCGATCGTCACCTGCGCGCCGGAGAGATCGAAATCGCGCTCCTTGCCGACCGAAACGATGAGCCCCTTGTCGGCGACGATCGTGTCCGCATCGAGGATCGGCCGCTTCAGGTCGCCGGACAGCATCAGTCCGACATTGCGGATCACCATTTTGCCAGCGGGACCGCCGCTTGCCACCGGTTCTGCCATTTGTGCCTCCGCTACGCTGAGTCCCTGTCGTCTTCCATTGTCGGCACAGAGAACAGATGTCAGAGAACAGAGAACAGAAGCAAAAAGGAGATCTGACATCTGTCCTCTGTCTTCGGTTCTCTGATCACCGAAGTCCGTCTTCGCCCTTGATCTCGCTCTTCTGCAAGCCGCCGACCCGCGGGAACGGCCGGCCGGAGTCGGTCACCACGATCGCGACCAGGATCTCGCCCGCGCGCGGCGCGTCGGCGATGCGCACCTCCATGCCGTCGAAGTGGCTGCGCACGAACGCGGCATCCTTGTGGCCGAGGGGCACGTCGACCGGCGTGCCGATGCCGCCCATCTTCTTGGCCGAGGGGATCAGCGCGGCGCCCTTGCTCAGCACCTCGCGCACCGGCTTGCCGAGCTTCGGGTGCAGAATGGCGGCGGCATGCTCCAGCTCCCCGCCTTCGCCGACGATCGCGGCCTTGCCGTAGCTCTCTGCCTTGCCGCCTTCGATGCCGAGCGCTTCGACCGCCTTCCTGGTGAGATAGCCGCCCAGTTCCTCGCCGATATCCATCAGTGGCGTCAGGTCGTCCGCGAACTTGCCGGCGAACGGATTGGCGATGACCGCGACGGCGGCGGCCTTGCGCGTGACTGGGCTGACGCTCCTGCCGCTCTCGCGGTGGGTTTCCTCGACCGTGACAACGATCTTCCTGATGTCGCTTTTCATGAGATGCCTCATCCCATCCTTTGAAGAATCGCCCGCAGGCTGTCACGCTCTGCAGGCTCGATCGGTTCAAGCGTCTGTTCCGTCACGCGGCCGATGCGCTGCATCGCATCGTGCAGCAAAGACTCGCCGGCCGGCGTCAGCGCGATGATGCGCGAGCGCTTGTCCAACGGGTCCGGCTTATAGAGCACCAGGTTGCGCCGCTTCAGGCGCGCCACCACGCCGGAGATGGTGGCGCGGTCCATGCCGGTCAGCCGGCCGAGCTCGGTCTGCGACACCGCCTTCAGCTCGTGCAGCTTGACGAGCGCTGCGAACTGCATCGACGTGAGATCGAGGTCGCTCATGATGCCGGCGAAGATCGCCATGTGGCGCTGGTAGGCGCGGCGCAGCCAATAGCCGACCTGATGCTCCAGCCGATAGGAATCGGCCGGATCGGTGCTGGGCGTGCGCTGCTCCGGCTTCATCGGTTTCCGTCTTCGCCCTTGATCTCGCTCGCCTTCAATCCGCCGGCGCGGTCATGCACCCGCGGGCCGGTGCCCATGGCGAGGATGTAGATGATCTCATCCGCCTTCGGCGCATCGTTGAGGCCGACCTCGATCGCGTCGAAATGGCTGCGCACATAGGCGGCGTTGATGTGATGCAGCGGCACATCGATGCGCGCGCCGGCCGGCCCGACCTTCTTGGTCGACGGCACGATCGCCTTGGTGCCGCCCAGCACCTCGCGCATGGAATAGCCGCCCGGCGCATGCCACAGCGCGCCGTGCTCCAGCTCGCCGTCGAGGCCGACGATCGCGGCCTTGCCGTAGCTCTGCACCGCCTTGGGCCCGCCCAAGGCTTCCGCCAGCTCGCGCGCCATGCCGACGCCGAGCTGCTCCAGCGGCTTCATGAAAGGCTGGATGTCCTCGACATAGCGGCCGGCGAACGGGTTCTTGATCACGGTCAGGATCGCGCCGCGCAAGCGCGGCTGCTTCAGGGGCGTGCCGCCATCGTGCCAGATCTTGTCGACGATCAATTGCGATTTGCGGATGCTGATTTCGCTCATCTCGGTTCCTCTCACGCCGCGCGCGATGGCAGCGGTTGTTGCAAGGCCGCGACGACGCGCACCTGGTCCTGCAGCTGCAGATAAGTCGCCGCAATCAGGCCGCGCGCCTGCAGCTCGGCCGCGCGCCGGACGCCGCTCTCCAGGGCCAGCGCGACTTGCTGCGAGGACAGCAGCCCGACCGCGACCGTGACCGGCCGATCGCCCAGGTCGCTGTCGTCGCGCACCTCGTGCGCCGGCAACCGCTCGATCGCGGGATCGTCGACGGTGACCGCGTTGGCGATCATGGTCGCCGCCGCATCCGCCATCGCTGCGCTCGTCGCCAGCACGGTAACGGAATCGGCGATGCCCAGGGACTGCGAACGGCCCCGCCAGCCGGCGGTCGCGATGCCGCGCACGGGATCGCCGCTGGTTATCTCGATGGTCGCATCCATCCGCGGTAGCGCGAGGTCGCCAACCACGCCGGCACGCACGGTCTGGCCCTCGGCCAGATGGATAGCGATGTCGCCGCCATTATTGACGATGGCGCGCCGCAACGGCGCCGCTTCCACCATGATGTCCAGCACATGCTCGGCCACCGCGCCTGCGACGGCGGCCATGGGCGTGACGAACACATCGCGATAGGGCCAGACCGCATTCACCATGCGCCGGGCGATCGGGCCGCAAACGTAAGGCGGGACAACATCGACGGGCGCGCGCAAACTCGTCAGCTCAGCCACCAGCTCCGGCAGGATGTTCGGGAACATCGCTGCCGCCACCTGATAGGCGCGCCGCACGTCCGCGGCTTCGCCGTCGGCCGAGATGACGAGGTCGATCGGGCCGTGATTGAGATGCAGCCGGTTGTCGGGCAGCAGCGAGGCTTGTGCGCTCATCGGCTGCCTCCGAGGTCCATCGGCCAGGGATTCTCCGCATGCGGCGCCACCGCTTTCTTGCGCTGGTCGGCCAGCACCTGCTCCACCGGCACGATGTGCTTCAGGTGCCCGCCCATCAGGCGATAATCCTCCAGCCGCATGGTGAACTCGATGGGGAACACCAGCGCCGGCGTCGGCACATAGCCGGTCGACCGGTCCGGCATGCGCGCGACGTCCACCATGACGGTGATGCCGCCGCCCGGCCACACATAAGCGGGCGCGCCGCCGCAGGTGACGCGGGTCAGCTTGTCCTTGACCGACAGGGTGAGGCGCACGGGATTCTCGGTGACGCCGGCGCGCAAGCTGCCGCCTGCCCCGCCCATGAACAACACGGTGCTGAGCGCCGGCTCGCAATTCTCCGCGATGCGCGCGACCAGCTTGTCGATGTCGGCGGGCGGATCGGCGGGGCGCGGCTTCAGCTCTTCATCCAGCACATACCAGGCGTAATGCTCGCCGGTGGTCGAGACCATGAACAGGCGCAGGCCCGGCCACGCCGTCTTGGGGTCGAACTTCTCGACGATCTCCAGCGGGTCTTTCAAATCGGTGCCGCCCCAGCCGAGGCCCGGCTTCGCGACCTGGAAGTAGCGGCCCGGCGTCGACTTGCGGCCGCGGATCTTGATGCCGCTGGGTTTGGCGTCGAGCATGCGGCCGGCCTGGTGCTCGGTGAAGATGCCGGTGATGTGCTCGTCCACCACCACCACTTCGTCGGCAAGGCCGAACCACTGCTTGGCGAAGATGCCGGTGACGGCCGAGCCGCAGCCGACGCGCATGCGTTCCTCGGAGTGTCCGTCGACGATCGGCGCCGTGTCGGCCTGCACCACAATGGTGGAGCCGCCGTCGATCGACATCTCCACCGCTTCCTTGTTGCACAGGCGCATCATGGCATCGCAGGTGACGTTGCCTTCGGCCTTGGAGCCGCCGGTCAGATGCCGCACGCCGCCGAGCGACAGCATCTGCGAGCCGTATTCATGAGTGGTAACGTGGCCGATCTGCTCGCCCTTGACGCGTACGGCCGCCTGTTCCGGCCCGACGTAGCGGTCGGTGTCGATCTTCACCTTGACGCCGCAGTAGCTGAAGATGCCTTCGGTCACCACGGTGACGCAATCGACGCCGTCGACCTGGCTCGAGACGATGAAGGGCGCCGGCTTGTAGTCGGGATAGGTGGTGGTGGCGCCGATGCCGGTGACGAAGGCCTCCGGCTGGCGCACCAGCTCGCCGCTCCAGTCGCGCGCGCCTTCAAGGAAGCGCACTGCGCCGCGGCCGGATTCGACCGAGCGGTCGAGCAGCACCAGCGGATCGGTGCGCACCAGCTTGCCGTCGACATTGCCGTAGCGGTCGCAGGCGCCGAGCTTGCCCGGCCGGATGCGGCACAGCACAGGGCAGGCATCGCACCGGATGACGCCGTCGGTCTCCGGCGCGGGGGCGACCTCGTTCATCGCTTCGCTTCCTTGGCGCGGATGGCGGCGCGCAGCCGGTGCGGCAGCACCGGGACCTTGGTCACGCGCACGCCGGCCGCGCGATAGATGCCGCCGAAGATGGCCGGCGCGGTGGAGATGAGGGCGGGCTCGCCGACGCCCTTCGCGCCGTGCGGGCCGTGCCGGGTCGGCGCTTCCACGATCTTGCAGATCATCTCCGGCATGTCGCCGAAGGTCGGGATCAGGTAGTCGTGCAGGTTCTCGGTGCGGCCGGGGATGTACTCCTCCATCAGCGCGAGGCCGATGCCTTGCGCGGTGCCGCCGTGAATCTGGCCTTCGACCTGCTGCGGGTTGACCGCCTTGCCGACGTCATGTGCCGCCGCGATCTTCAGCACCTTCACGGTGCCGAGGTCGAGATCGACCTCCACCAGCGCGACCTGGGTCGCGAAGCCGTAGCAGGCATAGGGCACGCCCTGCCCGTTGGCGTCGAGCGGCGTCGTCGGCGGATCGAAGCGCCCGTAGCCGGTCAGCACGTCGCCGTGATTGTCGGGCGGCAAGGCGCGCAATGCGGCTTGGTCCTTCAGTTGCGCGAGCTTGGCCTTGAGGTCGAGGGCAGCCAGCTCGCACGCCTTGCCGGTGACGAAGGTCTGGCGCGAGGCCGAGGTCTTGCCGGCATCCAGGGTGCGCGCGGTGTCGCCCATCACCAGCGCGATGTCGGTGGCGGCGACGCCGAGCGCATCCGCCGCGATCTGCGTCAGGATGGTGTTGGAGCCCTGCCCGATATCGACCGCGCCGCAATACATCGTGATGCGGCCGTCGGCGGCGATGCCGATCTTCATCTCCGAGGGATTGCTGAGCGACGTGTTGCCGATGCCGTACCAGGAGCAGGCGATACCGGCGCCGCGCTTCACCCGCGCGGAGCCTTCATTGAACACCGCCGCATCCTTGTTCCAGTCGCGCCAGTACGGCTCCAGCGCGTCGAGCGTCTCGACGATGCCGACCGAATCCTCCAGCACCTGGCCGGTGATGGTGGCATCGCCGGCCTTGAGCGCATTGCGGCGCCGGAACTCCAGCCAGTCCAGGCCAAGCGCATCGGCCAGCGCGTCCATCGCCGCCTCGCTGGCGATCGCGCTCTGAGGCACGCCGAAGCCGCGGAACGCGCCGGAGGGAGGGCAGTTGGTGAAATAGGCTGTCCCGCGCGTCCAGGCATGGGGCACGACATAAGGCCCCGGCGCATGGACCGGCACGCGGTTGGCGACGGTCGGGCCCCAGCTCGCATAGGCGCCGGTATCCAGCTCCGCGTGCGACCAGAAGCCGGTGAGCTTGCCGGATGCGTCGCAGCCAATGCGCGCCTTGACCAGCGCCGGGTGGCGCTTGGTGGAAGCGGCCATGCTTTCCGGCCGGGTGTAGATGTAGGCGCACGGCTTACCGGTGAGCCACGCCGCCAGCGCGACCAGCGGATGGACATTGAGATCGAGCTTGCCGCCGAAGCCGCCGCCGACCGCGCTCGCGATCAGGCGCACCGCCTGCTTCGGTAGATTGAGAATCTGCGCCAGGTCATCGCGATGCTGGAACGGATTCTGGGTCGAGACGTGCACCTCGACCGTGTCGCCCTTGCGCTCGGCCCAGCCGGCCTCCGGCTCGATATAGGCGTGCTCGACGAAGCTGGTCTGGTATTCGACCTCGGCCACGTGCGCCGCGCCGGCCAGCGCGCCCGCGACATCGCCGCAGGTCACGCCGCCGTCGGCGAGGATGTTCTTGTCCTTGCCGGCATGGATCGGCGCCGCCGCCTTCGCCGCCTCGAGGCCGACGATCGCCGGCAGTGGCTCATAGGCGATGGGCACGTCCTCGTC
>DATFDU010000467.1:0-4789 GCA_035251915.1 Dongiaceae bacterium
ACAATCTTATCCACAACCCGTCACCTAGATGGGGTTGACCCCTGCCCGCCACAAGCCCAGAATCCCTGCGTCGGGACATCGCAGACTCCCGGCTTTCCCAAGATGCCCTGGCATCCAAGCTCTGCTCACCTGATTGCGCTCCGGGCGCAAAGGAGAGCTGTGCCATGGCTTCCCACACCCACACGTCCCACGCCATTTCCGCCGCCGAATTGGCCCGAACCCTCGGTTCCGCCCGTCATCCACTGATTGTGGACGTCCGCCGCCAAGCCGCCTTTTCCGCATCGCAGCATCTGATCTGCGGCAGCCTCTATCGACCGCCCGAACAGGTGGCGGTCTGGTCACGCGAATTGCCGGCAAAGAACCCGATCGTCGTCACCTGCGTGCATGGCCACGAAGTCGGCCAGACCGCGGCCGCCGAGCTGCGCGCCGCCGGCTTCGATGCGCGCTATCTCGCCGGCGGCGTCGAGGGCTGGATCGAGGCGGGCTATCCGCATCTGTGCAAGACCGCGACCTACGACGGCACCCGCTCGACGTCTTGGATAACGCGCGCGCGGCCGAAGATCGACCGCATCGCCTGCCCCTGGCTGATCCGCCGCTTCATCGATCCGCTGGCGAACTTCCACTACGTGCCGGCGGACCTGGTGCTCGCCGAAGCCAGCACGCGGAATGCGATTCCATTCGACATTCCCGGCGTGACATTCTCCCACCGCGGCGAAACCTGCACGTTCGATTCCATGATCGAGGATTTCGGATTGAGTGACCCAGCGCTCCACGGGCTCGCGCGCATCGTTCGCGGCGCCGACACCTCACGCCTCGATCTGACGGCGCAATCCTCCGGCCTCTATGCCATCTCGCTCGGCCTTGGCGACCTGATCGAGGACGACCATGCGCTGCTGGAGACCGGCCTCTCGCTCTATGACGGTCTCTATCGCTGGCAGCGCGATCTCACGAACGAGACTGACGCCTGGCCGCCGAAGGCGATGGCGTCTCGAGAGATCGCACGATGACCGACGCGCATCCCAGCTTCGCCGAGGCAAACAGGCTCTGGTTCAAGGTCGGTTGCCTCGGCTTCGGCGGACCGGCCGGCCAGATCGCACTGATGCATCGCCTGGTGGTCGACGAGCGCAAATGGGTCGGCGAAGCCCAGTTCCTGCATGCGCTCAACTTCTGCATGCTGCTGCCGGGACCGGAAGCGCAGCAGCTCGCCACCTATATCGGCTGGCTGCTGCATGGCGTGCGCGGCGGCCTGGTCGCCGGCACCCTGTTCGTGCTGCCGGGCTTCTGCGTCATCCTCGCCCTGAGCGCGGCTTATGCCGCCTTCGGGCAGCTGCCGTGGCTGATGGGCATATTCTTCGGCTTGAAATGCGCCGTCATCGCGCTGGTGGCCGAGGCGCTATGGCGGGTCGCAAAGCGTGCGCTGAAGCAGCCGATGCACGTCGTTGTCGCAGTGCTTGCCTTCGTCGCGCTGTTCGTGTTCCGGATTCCGTTTCCGATCGTGATCTTGGTAGCTGCGATCATCGGCTTCGGCATGGCAAGGCGATCGGATGGAGTTGCTGCGAAAGGCACCGATGAAAAAGTCCTCCAGCAGACCTCGAACGTGCCACGCCCGTTTCGCACCATGATCATCGGCGTCCTGCTTTGGCTGGGGCCGATCGCGCTGCTCGCCGTGTTCCTGGGCGGCGACCAGATCTTCCCGCAAATGGGCATGTTCTTCGCCAAGATGGCGGTCGTCACGTTCGGCGGCGCCTATGCGGTGCTCGCCTATGTCGCGCAACAAGCAGTGCAGAACTATGGCTGGCTCTCGACCGGCAACATGATTGACGGCCTGGCGCTGGCCGAGACGACGCCGGGGCCGCTGATCCTGGTGTTGAGCTTCGTCGGCTTCTACGCCGCTCACCAGGAACCGGGCGCGCTCGCGCCGGTGCTCGCCGGCACGCTCGGTGCGATCTTCGTCACTTGGGTGACGTTCGTGCCGAGCTTCATCTGGATCTTTCTCGGTGCGCCTTACGTCGAACGCCTGCGGCAGAACCGCTATCTGTCGGCGGCGCTGGCGATGGTCACAGCGGCGGTGGTGGGCGTGATCGCCAACCTCGCGCTGTGGTTCGCCCTGCACGTGCTGTTCCGGGACGTGAGCGAGGTCTCGTTCGGGGTGGCGACCCTCACCTGGCCGGATTGGCGCAGCGCCGATCTTGTGGCGATCGGTCTTTCAATCGCGGCAGGGCTGGCTCTGCTGCATTGGCGCGTGAACCTGGTGAAGGTGCTGCTGGCGAGCGGCGCGATCGGATACATCGCCCACGCCGCGATCGGTTAGAACAGCCCCAGAGTGCGCAGCTCCGCCAGCATGTCCGCCGGCATGTCGCCCTCCGCCGCGACGTTGGCGAGGGCTTGCCGCTGGTTGGGCAGATCGGGCGGCGAATCGTCCACCTCGAGGTATCGCCAGCCCTGGAACGCGCGGCGCGGCCGCGGCTCGACCAGGATCACCTTGGGGTCATAGATGATGGCGCAGTATTCCTGGCCGTCCGTATCCGTCACGTCGTCCAGGCGCAGGATTCTGTGTCGGACGCGGATGATGCCGCGAATGACCCAATAGAGCGAGCCGCCGTCGAGCACCTCCTCGTCGCGCTTTGGGCGCATGCGAGTCCAATGGTGATCCTCGACCGGTTTCTTGGTCTTGCGCTTGAGCGCCTGCCTGGCCAGGCGCTCATGCTCTTGGATCAGTTGCGTGACGTCGCTGACGCCGACACAGAGTTTGATAAGATTGACGGTCATGTCTCGCGAAATCGTGATGCCTGGTCAGCGGGCCGGTGGTCGTCAGATAAGCCCGAAGAGATTCCCTGAGGAGACGGCGATGTCCAGACTTCTTGCAATCTTTCTGATCGGCGCCCTGGCCGCCGGCTGCACGCCAGGGAGAATCGACCGGGTTCGGGTGGAGTCCGGCTACGATCCGGTGCAATACCGGTTTGTCCCGTATAGTCGCGCCATGAAAGCCGACGTCTCCGGCAACCCCTTCGGCATGGACCAACAGGCTTTCAACGCGCTGGTGTCCGAGACCATTCAGCCGCCGGGCGTCGTCCCGAGCGATGGCAGCCCCTACCGCGTCCATCTCGCCTTCAATGGCTCAACGAGCGTCAACAAGGATCTCGCCTGCCGCGCCTCCGGCGGCGGCGAGCACAGCGGCGACATGACTCTGGTCGCCGCTCTATGTCCGGGCAACGGACCGGCGCTCACTTTCCTGACCGGCTCCGTCTCGGACATTTCGGGGCCCGATGATCCGCGGTTCCGAAAATTCGTCCGTTCCTCGGTCGTCAAGCTGTTCCCCCCACAGACGGAGGATGATCGCAACGACTTCTGCTTCATTCCGGGCTGCTAGTGGATCAGCTGCGCCCTGGCCATTTGGGCTAGCGATTCTGGGTTAACTGCAAAGTGTGCGCCAAGCGGTTGAATTGACAAAGTTTGCGCGATCCCTATAGTGCGCGCGACCTTCTGGCAGCGGGATCGGGCTCCCCCTGCCCACTTTCGCCCTTCGGCGATCCCAGTAAATGCCCGCATCAAGAGATAATGACGTTCGAAGAACTGGGGCTCAGCCCCACTATCCTGCAAGCGATCGCCGCAGTCGGCTATCAGCAGCCCACCCCCATCCAAGCCCAAGCGATTCCAGTGGTTCTCATGGGCCGCGACGTTCTGGGCTGCGCCCAGACCGGCACCGGAAAGACCGCCGGTTTCACCCTGCCCATGATCGAGATCCTGAGCAGCGGCCGAGCCAAGGCCCGCATGCCGCGCTCTCTCATCCTGGAGCCGACTCGGGAGCTGGCCGCCCAGGTGGCGGACAGCTTCGAGAAGTATGGCAAGAACGCAAACCTGAGTTACGCCCTGCTCATAGGTGGCGAAAGCTTCGTCGACCAGGAGAAGAAGCTGGACCGCGGCGTCGATGTGCTGATCGCCACGCCCGGCCGCCTGATCGACCTGTTCGAGCGCGGCAAGATCCTGATGAACGACGTCAAGATCCTGGTGATCGACGAGGCCGACCGCATGCTCGACATGGGATTCATCCCGGACGTCGAGAAGATCGTCGGGCTGCTGCCGAAGTTGCGCCAGACTTTGTTCTTCTCCGCCACCATGGCGCCGGAGATCCGCAGACTGGCCGACGCGTTCCTGATGAACCCGAAGGAGATCAGCGTGTCTCCGCCGGCGACGGCGGCCACGACGGTCGTGCAGGGCATGGTGGTGGTGGAACCAGAGCAGAAGCGCGAGGCTTTGCGCGAGCTGATTCGCCGGGAGAACGTCACCAACGCCCTCATCTTCTGCAATCGCAAGCGTGACGTGGAGATCCTGTTCAAATCGCTGACCAAGCACGGCTTCGATGCTGTGCGCCTGCATGGCGACATGTCGCAGCCGGCCCGTACCGAGACGCTCGACAAGTTCAAGAAGGGCGAAGTGCGCCTGATGGTGTGCAGCGACGTGGCGGCGCGTGGTCTCGACATCAAGGGCCTCAGCCACGTCTTCTGTTTCGACGTGCCGATGCATGCCGAGGACTACATCCACCGGATCGGCCGGACCGGCCGTGCCGGACGGGAAGGCCACGCCTTCACGCTGGCGGCGCCGATCGACGGCAAGTATGTCGCCGCGATTGAGAAGCTGGTCGGCACCACGATCCCGCGCATCGCCATCGAAGGGCTTGATGGCGCGGCGTTATCCAGCGGGCGCGAGCATCGCGGCGGCCGCGGCGGCGGTCGTCATGACCGTGGGCGCCAGCAGCAGGAGAAGCGCCAGCGGAAGGCCGAGCCGATCA
>DATFDU010000468.1:0-6565 GCA_035251915.1 Dongiaceae bacterium
GATGGGCGCCACCGTCAACGACATCGTGACCTCCGCCGCCTTCGCCGCGCTCGCGACCATGGTGCATGCGCGGTGAATCAGAGGTCAGAAGTTAGAAGTCAGAAGTCAGAAGTCAGAAGTCAGAATAGATCGCGCCGACAGGTCCCATGCATATTACTGACAGTGAGTGTCAGTAGTCGGGCGTACATAATCTCCGCTGCGCTCACGCATCGGAGATTGCCATGTATATTCTCTACCACTTCCCCTACTCGCAGCATGCGCGGCGCGTGGTGTCGCTGCTGGAGGCGGCAAGGCTGCCGTATGAGCTCCGCCACGTTGACATGGGCAAGGGCGCGCATCTGTCAGTAGACTATCTCGCGATCAATCCCAACCACCAGATACCGACGCTGGTCGACGGCGACCTCGTGCTGCATGAATCGAACGCGATTTTGCGCTATCTCTGCCACGAGCACGGGCTGACGGACTGGTATCCCGCCGACCCCCGGCAGCGCGCGCGGGTGGAGCAATGGCTGGACTGGAACCAGACCCGTCTATCGCCGGCCGTCGTCGACATCGTGTTCAACACCTTGTTCGCGGGCGCGCGCAGGGACGAGCAGGCGATCGCGCGCGGCGCGGCGAAGCTGCGCGAGCTGGGTCCGATTCTGGAGGCCGGCCTTGGCGGGAATGACTTTCTAGTCGGTCCGACGCCGACGATCGCCGATCTCTCCGTTGCGTCCAACCTGTTCCAGCTCGGCTTGGCCGATGCCCGCCCGGCCGCTCCACGCATCGACGCCTGGTATGAGCGGATCAGCGGGCTGGAGTGCTTCCGCAAGTCGCTGCCCACCTAGGCCGATGCAGATGGCAACAGCGCTCGGCAAGGACGGCGCGGCCAGCCGCGAGAACTACAATGGCGGCTGGGACATGGTGCTCGGCCAAGCCTTCGCCGGACATCTCGCGCGGGCCGCCTAGGTTCGCATTCGGTTTGAATGGCCTCCAGGCCGGAGCGATCCGGCCGCTTGAATTCTGCCGCTCCTTGTGTACCGTATACGAGATCACGAACCCACTTCCGGGGCAGCTATGCGGCACCTCGCGCTCGAACGTTCGCTCACCGACCGGACCTATGACGCGATCCTGGATGCGATCTGCGGCGGCGGGCTCGCGGCCGGCGCGCGCATCAACCAGGACGAGGTGGCGGCAAGGCTGAATGTGTCGCGCCAGCCGGTCGTGCAGGCGCTGGCGTTGCTGAAGGTGCAGGGCTTCGTGCGCGAATCCGGCCGGCGCGGCGTGGTGGTGGCGCCGCTGGACCGCAATGCCATCTCCCACCTCTACGAGTTGCGCAGCGCGCTCGACGGCGCGGCCTGCCGCGGTGCGGCCCGGCGCGGCAGTGCCGACGCCAAGGCCTGGGGTCCGGGCCTGATCCAGGAAGGACGTGCCGCCGTCGCCTCGGGCTCGGTCCGGCGCATGATCGAAGCGGACATGCGCTTCCATCGTTTTCTCTACGACCTCTCCGGCAATCCGATCATCGCCGAGACCGCGCAGCTGCACTGGCACCATATCCGCCGCCTGATGGGCGGCTACCTGCAGCATTATCGCGTGCGCGCCAGCGTGTGGGACGAGCATGAGGCGATCCTGCAGGCGGTGATGCAGGGCGACGCGGACGTGGCGGAGCAGCGTGCGCGCCAGCATGCCGACGGCGCCGCCGCGAGCTTCATCGCGCTGGCGGCGCAACCCACGACACAGCCGGACAAGCCGGCGGGCAAGCGGAGGAGATCCCATGAAGCTGACCGAGGCCCAGATCGCTGAGTTCGAGCGCGAAGGCTACCTGTTCCTGCCCAATGTGTTCTCCGCCGATGAGATGGCGCTGCTGACCGGAGAGATCGCAGGACTGTTCGCGCAGGACCGGCCCGAGGTGATCCGCGAGAAGAACTCCAACGCGCCGCGTTCGGCGTTCTATGTGCAGACCTGGAATCCGGTCTACGAGATGGTGGCGCGTCATCCGCGGCTGGTCGGGCCGGGGACGCAGCTGCTCGGTTCCGACCGGCTCTACATGCACCAGTTCAAGATCAACGCCAAGGCGGCGTTCGACGGCGCGGTGTGGCAGTGGCACCAGGACTACGCCACCTGGTTCAACGACGACGATATGGCGACGCCGCGGGCCATGAACATCGCCTTGTTCCTGGCGGAGGCCAACGAATTCAACGGACCGTTGATGTTCATCCCGCGCAGCCATCGCCTCGGCCGGCTGGAGGCGGGTCACGACGTCACCACCACCTCCTATCCGCTGTGGACCATCGACAACGACACCGTCACGCGCCTGGTGGACGAAGGCGGCATCGTGGCGCCGAAGGGACCGGCGGGATCGATGCTGCTGTTCCATGGCAACCTGGTGCATGCCTCGGGCAGCAACATGACGCCGTGGTCGCGCTGGATCCTCTATCTCTCGCTCAATCGCTGCGACAACGCGATCCGGCGCTTCAAGCGCCCGACCTGGATCGCCAACCGCGACTTCACGCCGATCGAGATGCTGCCGGACGATTGCCTGCTGCGTTACGCGCGCGAGCGGCGTGGCGCGGCGGCCTGACGGAGTCAATCCATGAATCTGCACAAGCTGCTGCTCGAGCGCGACGCGACGGGAAAGCCGTTGCGCGTCGGCCTGATCGGCGCCGGCAAGTTCGGTTCCATGTTCCTGGCGCAGGCGCGCCGCACGCGCGGGCTGCACATCCTCGGCGTCGCCGATCTCGATCCAGCACGGGCCCGTGCGGCGCTCGCCAATGTCGGCTGGCCGGCGGAACAAGTGGCGGCGCGCTCGGCGAGCGAGGCAGTCGAGCGCGGCACCACCTGGGTCGGCGACGATGCGAAGGCATTGATCGCGCATCCGGCGCTGGACGTCGTGATCGACGCGACCGGGCACCCGCCGGCCGGCATCACGCATGCGCTGGCGGCGATCCAGCACGGCAAGCACGTCGTGATGGTGAACGTGGAGGCCGACGTGCTGGCGGGCCCGCTGCTGGCGGCCAAGGCGCGCAAGGCGGGCGTGGTCTACAGCCTCGCCTATGGCGACCAGCCGGCGCTGATCGCCGAGCAGGTGGACTGGGCGCGCGCCTGCGGCTTCGACGTGGTCGCGGCCGGCAAGGGCACCAAGTATCTGCCCGCCTATCATCAGTCGACACCGGAGACGGTGTGGGGCCACTACGGCCTCACCGCCGAGCAGGCGAGGCAAGGCGGCATGAATCCGCAGATGTTCAATTCCTTCCTCGACGGCACCAAGTCGGCGATCGAGATGGCGGCGGTCGCCAACGCGACCGGCTTGACGCCGGCCCCGGACGGTCTCGCTTTCCCGCCGTGCGGCGTCGATGAGTTGCCGGATGTGCTGCGGCCCAGGACCGAGGGCGGAACGCTGCATCATAAGGGCCAGGTGGAGGTCATCTCCTCGCTGGAGCGCGACGGCAAGCCGGTGTTCCGCGACCTGCGCTGGGGCGTCTATGTGGTGTTCGAGGCGCCGAGCGACTACGTCAAGCGCTGCTTCGCCGAATACGGCCTGGTGACCGATCCGTCGGGACGCTACAGCGCGCTCTACAAGCCGTTCCACCTGATCGGGCTGGAACTCGGCATCTCGGTCGCGAGCGCCGGGCTGCGCGGCGAGGCGACCGGTGCGCCGACCGGCTTCCGCGGCGACGCGGTGGCGACCGCCAAGCGCGACCTCAAGGAGGGCGAGATGCTGGATGGCGAGGGCGGCTTCACGGTGTGGGGCAAGCTGATGCCGGCGACGGACTCGCTGCGTGTCGGCGGATTGCCGATCGGGCTTGCGCATCACGTCAAGCTGCGGCGCGCGGTGAAGGCGGGCGCGTCGCTGACGTGGAGCGACGTTGTTGTCGATGAGAGCAGCGAGGCGGTGCGGATACGCCGCGAGATGGAATCAGAGAATAGAGAACAGAGAACAGAGAACAGAGAACAGGTAGAGTTTCGTTCTGTCCTCTGATCTCTGTCATCTGTCCTCTGAATCAGAGTCCCACCACCTTGATCTCGCGGATCCAGTAGGCGCCGCCCTGGTTGACGTTCAGCCAGCCGTCGAGGTTGCCCTGGATCTGGGTGTCGGTGGCGATGATGAGCTGCTGGCCATCGAGATAGACCCGCATCTTGCCGCTCGCCTCGCGCGACCACAGGAGCTCGTGCACCTTGCCGTCCTCCAGGTTGATCGGGTCGTTGTAGGAGCCGACCTGCGTCACCTGGTTGCCGACGATGCGCTGCAGGACCAGGCCGGTCTCGTTGCCCGGCTGATAGACCAGGCGATAGCCGCTGCTGGCGCTGGCCCCCTGGTAGGGGCCGATATTGAGCGGGCCCTTCTTGTTCGCGGACACCAGCTTCATGCTCATCTTGAAGGTGTTGGAGATCGGCGCGGCGGTGTAGATCGAGGCATAGGTCGACTGCGGCGCCTGCTGCTGCTGCACGCCGAGAATGGCCTTCAGCACGTCGTTGCCGCTGACCTTGTTGCTGGTCGACTGGCCGATGATGCTGCTGAGCCCGATGCTCTGGCCCTGGGTGTCGACCTTCCAGGTGCCGGCCGAAACCTTCCAGGTCGGGTTGCTTGTATAGTTGCCGTCGGCGAAGTTGTCGGAGAGGAATACCTGGCCCGCGGTGCTCGGCTTAGCGGTGGTCACCGGATATTTCGCCGCCAGTTTCTTCAGGTCGGCAATGAAATTGGGATCGGCGGCGTTGGCGGTCTCGGCCTTCTTGATGAGGGCATTGAGATCGGTCACCAGGCTGTTCAGCTTCTGGTCGCTGGTCTGGCTGGACTGCGCCTGGGTGGCGCCCGACCAGGGCTGGTAGGTGCTCTCCTGCGCCAAGGCCGCGCTGCCGATGCCTGAAATCCCTATGGCCCCGAGCCCGATCAGCATCGCCGCCACGGACACCCTACCCAGATTTGATCTTTTCATGACATTCGTCCCGTCATTGCTGGAACCCGGTATACTGAACCTGGCCGGTTGGAGCGGGGTTCCCCGAGTCGCCCCCGGCTATACTGAAGCTTTGGACCACGCGGGAAAATGGGCCCGTTGCCGAAACCATTCCTTACACTTCTCTGTTACGACGCCGCCATATGGGCCGCTCTCCTGACCGTGATCGGCATCACAGTCGGTGGCGAACCCGCCTGGCTGGCGGCCATCGGCATCGGCGGCGTCGGGCTCACCAGCGCAGCCGCCTGGCTCGTCACCCGGCCGCACGAGGCGCCTTTCAGCGCGCCGGCGGGCGGGGAGACGGGCGCGGCGGAGCCCGCGCCCAGCGAAGCACCGGCCGGCTTGACCGCAGCTGAACCGGCGCAGCATGGCGATTCCTACGAGGTCCTGGAGGCCGTGCCGCTTGCCGTCCTGGTGGTCGACCGGCGGCGCGACATCCTGTGGGCCAACGACCGCACGCGCCAGCTGCTGGGCGAGGCGGTCGCCGGCCGCAGCCTGATGGGCGTGCTGCGCCACCCGCCGCTGATCGATGCGCTGGACCAGATGATGGGCAGCCAGAGCCAGGAGCTCGCCAGCACCCGCAGCGCGATCGAAAGCGTCGAGACGCCGATCGGGCGCGACCGTCTGCTGATCGCCGACCTCAAACGGCTGGATGCGGACCGGGTGCTGATCGCGCTCAAGGACGCCAGCGCCGAGCATCGGCTGGAGCGGCTGCGCAGCGACTTCATCGCCAACGTCAGCCATGAGCTAAAGACGCCGATCGCGACCCTGATGGGCTTCATCGAGACCTTGCGCGGCCCGGCCAAGGGCGACCTCGACGCGCACGAACGCTTCCTCGGCATCATGCACGAGCAGGCCGGACGCATGAGCCGCCTGGTCGCCGACCTGCTTTCGCTCAGCCGCATCGAGCTCAACGAGCATGCGCGGCCGTCCGGCGGTGTTGATCTGGCGGAGGTGATCGGCCGTGTCGCCAACGCCCTGTCGTTGCGCGCCGCCGAGCGCAACATGAAGATCGAGTTGCCGGGCAGCTCGATGGGCCGCGCCGTCGGCGATGCCGAGGAGCTGACCCAGGTGTTCCAGAACCTGATCGACAACGCGATCAAATACGGCACGCCGGGCACCGCCGTCACGGTGAGCGCGACGCGCATCGTCGATCCGATGGAGATCAAGGCGCATCTGCCCGGCCTGCGCCGCGCCAAGGCGATGATCGCGGTGGCGGTCGCCGATCGCGGCGAAGGCATCGCGCGCGAGCACCTTCCGCGGCTGACCGAGCGCTTCTATCGGATCGATGCGGCGCGCTCGCGCGATCTCGGCGGAACCGGCCTTGGCCTTGCCATCGTCAAGCACGTGGTGAACCGCCACCGCGGCAGCCTGGAGATCGATTCGGTGCCGGGCGAGGGCAGCGTTTTCACGGTGTACCTGCCGGCAGAAGAAGCGTCGGGCCTGCGCGCCGCCGATTAGCCGTCTCTTCCCGCCGTCACAAAATTGACGTCCGATCATACGGTTTCGCCGCTTTTCGCCGCGCGATCAGCGCCCTGGCACCGACCTCTCATGCGATCTGGCAGGCCTCGTAACACAACCGTCATCCACTTGTAGAAAGCGTGTCACGGAAGCGACCTAGTTTCCGGTCCGAG
>DATFDU010000469.1:0-3429 GCA_035251915.1 Dongiaceae bacterium
TCGTCCGGATTCCAGCGATAGACCTTGAAGGAGCGCGTGCGCTTGGCGCCGGCAGGCGCGGAGAACGTCTTCCCTGCGACCGGGCGATCCTTCGTGGCGAGCATCAGTTCAGCCATGCCAACCTCAATGAAAAATCCCCTCCCCCACCAGGCAGGGCTATCGCATTTGGGCGAGTATAGAGAGAAGGAACATGTCGTCCCATCCGGCCTTTTTGATTTTTCGCCGGATGGAAGCCTTGTCTGGATGGGATCGCAGGAGGTTGAGAGCGATCTTGCGCAGCAGGGCGATGTTCTGCGGCCCGTTGTCCTTGCGATTTCTGGCACCGTCCTCGTCGAAGATGACGTCGAGCACCCAGTGGAGCTGGTTCTCGATGGTCCAATGGGTTCGGACGACATGGAGCAGCTTGCTGGCCGCCATGGGCCTGGAGAGCAGGAAGTATCGCGTGTTGGTCTCGTCGGGCTTGCCCTCGATCCGACGCATGGAATCGACCCTTGCGATGGCGCGAATGCCAGGGAAGTCGTGGGTCTTGGCCAAGGTGGTGTCGGCCATGACCTTGGCCGAGCGCTGGTCCATGCGATCGTGGTTGGTTTCGACCTCGGAACTGAAGGTGTCGACGTGGTCGGCGATGGCAAACCGACGTTCGACCGCCGTGAACAAGCCGCTCTGGTTCTCCTTGAGGGCCATGACATATTGGCCCTTGGCATCGAGAATCGCCTGGGCCATCGGACGATTGCAGTGCAGGGCATCCACGGTGGCGATGCAGCGCTTGAGCGAGAGCAGCTTGACGGCCTCCAAGGCACCGGCAACCTCGTTGCGGCCCGGCGCCAAACGCTGGGCCAGAGCAAGCCGCTGCTCGGCCGCCCAGACGTTGACCAAGTGCAAGGGCGTGGCCTTGGCGCCTTTGGCGAAGGCACCTTTGATCGCCTTGCCGTCGATCGCCACCACGCCCTTGAGCCGGTTGCCTTTGGCGAAGGCCGCCATGAAGCGGGCAAACGCCACCTCGAAGGCCTCCGGATCGAGCAGGCGGAACACTCGGCTGAACGTGTCGTGGCTCGGGGTGCCGTGCTCCAGCCGCAGGACCTCCCGCAGCACATCCTCCTTGGCCGCGCCGAAGTCGGCCATGTCTGCGCAACTCTCCGCTCCGCAAAGAACTGCCGCCAACGCGATGAACAAAAGTTCCAGCAGATCGTGCCGCGCGTTCCCCGCACGCGGGTCCTCGACATCCTCGAAAATCGTAATAAAACCGCGCATCGGCCCCTCCACGACATGGAGAGACCTTCAGAATCCAAATCTTCCCGCGCCGCAATACTCCCCAAATACTCATATGCGATTCCCCTGCCGCAAGGGGGGAAGGGGTCTTTCTCTTGGCTTGCATCATATGCGAAAGCCCAGCCCACGTGGGGGAAGAAGGGCGCTCGTGTCGCCGAAATCGCGCGATGCCTTGCACTCATTACGGCTGCTTGGCGGCCTTCGCGCGCAGGGCCGTGCCGGCCTTGGAGCCGGGTTGCCGACCGAGCGCCTGCGAGATGAAGGCGCCGGCCTCCACCAGCTTGTCGAGGTCGATGCCGGTCTCGATGCCCATGCCGTCCAGCAGGTAGACCACATCCTCGGTCGCGACATTGCCCGAGGCGCCCGGCGCATAGGGGCAGCCGCCGAGGCCGGAGACCGAGGCATCCACCACCGCGACGCCCATCGGCAGCACCGCGTGCAGGTTGGCGAGCGCCTGGCCGTAGGTGTCGTGGAAGTGCGCGGCGAGATGGCGGATGTCGACCTCGGCCGCAACCGCTTCGATCATGCGCTGCGCCTTGGCCGGCGTGCCGATGCCGATGGTGTCGCCCAGGCTGATCTCGTAGCACCCCATGCCGATCAGCGCCTCGGCGACCTTCGCCACGGCCTTCGGCGCGATCTCGCCCTCATAGGGACAGCCGAGCGCGCAGGAGATGTAGCCGCGCACCTTCATACCGGCCGACGAGGCCATGTCGCAAACATGTCCGAAGCGCTCCAGGCTCTCATCGATGGAGCAATTGATATTGCGCTGGGAGAAGCTCTCCGAGGCCGCGCCGAACACCGCAATCTCCTGCGCGCCGGCGGCGAGCGCCAGCTCCAGTCCCTTCACGTTCGGCACCAATACTGGATAGGAGACGCCGGGCTTCTGCTTGATGCGGCGGAACACCTCGGCGGAGTCCGCCATCTGCGGCACCCATTTGGGGGAGACGAACGCGCCGGCTTCGATCGCGGAAAGACCGGTCTCCGACAACCGGTCGATCAGCGCGACCTTGACGTCGAGCGAGACCGGGGTCGCTTCGTTCTGCAAGCCGTCGCGCGGCCCGACCTCGACGATCTTGACGCGGGAAGGAAGGGTCATGACGCGGCCTCGAACGCGATCAGCTCGACACCCTCGGCGACCGAATCGCCGGCGCGGAACCTCACCTGCTTCACGATGCCGTCGGCATGGGCCGCGATCGTATGTTCCATCTTCATCGCCTCGACCACCAGCAGGGCCTGGCCGCGCGTCACGCTCGCCCCGTCTTCGACCATCACCCGGACCACCGTGCCAGGCATGGGCGACGTGAGCCGGCCGGGTCCGGCCGATGCGGCTTCCGCTTCCGCCAGCACGTCGATGCGCGCCACCCGCGTCGCCCGGCCGCGCTCGATCACGGTCACCTGGTTGCCGTCCTGCGCGACCGTCACGCGCAGGCGGCCATGGTCGGCGCCGGCGACCAGAGCGCCATTGTCGATCCTCGGCGCCGTCAAACGCAAGGGCGCGCCGGCGTCGATGGCGATGGTCCAGAGATCGCCGGAGAAGGTCAGGCGCGCGTCGCGCTGGCGGCCGGCATTGTCCCTGAGCAGGATCGAAGACCCACCCTCGCCGTTGAGCCGCCAGCCGTTGGTCATGGCCCAGGGCGAATGCGGATCGCCGCCGTGCCGGGCCGCCTCCGCCGCACGCGCGCCATTGCTGAGCACCAGGAAGGCTGCCGCCAGGGCGAGCGCCCGATCGGAGGTGCCTGAGAGTTCGGGCAGCAGGTCGGCGCGATGGCGCTCGATGAAGCCGGTGTCGATCTCCTCCTTGAGGAACGCCGGATGGCCGAGCACGTCGATTAAGAAGCCGGCGTTGGTGGCGAGGCCGGCGATTTCCGTCTCCATCAGCGCGCGGCGCAGGCGTTGTGCGGCGGCGGTGCGGTCCTCGCCCCAGGCGATCACCTTGGCGATCATTGGATCGTAATAGGTCGAGATCGTGTCGCCGGCGCGCACGCCGGAATCGATGCGCAAGTTGGTGGCGGCGCCGGGCCAGGCGAGATGCGCGATGCGCCCGGTCGCCGGCAGGAAGCCTTTGGCCGGATCCTCGGCATAAAGCCGCACTTCCATGGCGTGGCCGTAGCGCGACAGCTCCGCCTGATTCTCCGGCAGTTTCTCGCCGCTCGCGACGCG
>DATFDU010000470.1:0-4163 GCA_035251915.1 Dongiaceae bacterium
GAGCGTGAAGCGCGTCATCCTGCGCGACACCAAGAGCCGGTGGGGCAGCTGCACCACCGACGGCGTCCTCTCCTTCTCCTGGCGC
The DNA here is from genome assembly GCA_035251915.1 of Dongiaceae bacterium. Lineage (GTDB taxonomy): Bacteria > Pseudomonadota > Alphaproteobacteria > Dongiales > Dongiaceae > Dongia_A. The sequence continues at coordinate 86 of DATFDU010000470.1, forward strand.
CTGATCCTCGCGCCGCGCCACGTGATGGACTACGTGGTCGCGCACGAGGTCGCGCACTTGCGGGAAATGAATCACGGTCCGCGTTTCTGGAAGCTGACGGGCGAGATCTGCCGCAGCGTGCAGAGTGCGCGCGAATGGCTGGAAGCAAACGGGACCGATCTCTATCGCTACGGCCGTTGAGAGGCGGCCGCAGCGGTCGCTGCAAATTGTCCTCTCTCCTCGAAAGGCCTGCGTCGACTCCCCGGTTGACGCAGGCCGAAGCTTTTCCGGGTCGCCGCATGCGGGGCAGAGGCATGCCAGAAAGGCCCATTTTTCGGGGCTTTCTGCGCCATTGGCGCTCGGGTGTGCAGACATGTCACGCGATCCGATCAGCCGCACGCCATCGTCCGTCGGTGCGGCTCCCGCTTCGCCGCTCTCAGTCCAACTTTCACCGTGAATCGAACACGCGAACGCCGGTCACCCATGGACTGGCAGTAGTCGAACGTGGGTGCTGCCGGAAGATGAACAGGCGATCGCGGGATCGCTGCCGGCTGGCACTCTTCAACGGCCTCGTGGTCGCGGAGCAGGAGGCGGCATCCTCGCCATGACCGTGGGGCCGGGAACCACGGCCAGCCTCGATCCCTGCGCGACCGTTCAACGCCATCATCGGGTTTGCCGAGGCGATGCCGTGCGTGACGTCGGCCACCTGGCGGGGGGAACGGCACCGCGGTTGGATCACCGACATCACGAACGCGGTTTCGGCGGCCTGCTTACTCTGGTCGGCGAGATCCTCGACCGCGCGCGTTCGTGGCTGATCGCAATGGCAAGACCGTGCTTCGGCCTGCTCAGGTGCTGGCGGAGGCAGCGGCGTCGCGCCGTGCCTGCCGATCCCGCTCGCCGTCTCACGCATGGTGACTAGTGCTTGCGGCGATAGGCGGGAACGCGCTCGACAAAGCGACGGCTCCACATGACGAGAGGAGGTATCGGCCGCGATGAGCGATTTCATTCGTATCGAATCCTGATCGTCGACAGCAGCCGCAACATCCTGCGCCAACGCGAGCGGTCGTCCGAGCATGTGCCAGGTCGACCGGAATTGGTGGTGATGCGGAGACTGGGAGAGCGCATGTCGGCGGCCAGGTTTCCCCAGAGCGCCACGGGCGTGGCCGTTGGGCTAAGAATGGCCGTCTGGGAGGGACTTCCAAACTACTGCCGCGATAGAACCTCTTGCCGGGGAGTTTTGTTATGTTATAACACTGCCATCTGTATGCGGAATCAGGCCATGCTCACTCATCCCGTCGAGACCACGCTGAACTGGGGTGCCGCGCGCCGGCTGGCGCTGGCGGGCGTGGGCGTTCTGTTGCTGTGGGGCGCCGTCTGGTGGGCAATCCAATAGAAGCGGTGCTGACTCGGGCACGCGAGCATCACCATCATCGGCACACCACGCAGGTGGTTCAGCCGGCGGCGGCGATCCTTGAACTCGACGACGTCACCATTGCCTACGACCGGCATCCGGTCGTCCATCACATCGGCGGTGCATTCGCGGCAGGCAGCCTGACGGCCCTGGTCGGGCCGAACGGCGCCGGCAAGAGCACGCTGCTGAAGGCGATCGCCGGGCTGCTGCCGGTGACCGCGGGCGCGATCCGCTTCGGCATCGACCGGCGCGCCGTCGCCTACCTGCCGCAGGTCGTCGATGTCGACCGCAGCTTTCCCTTGCGCGTGATCGACGTGGTGGATTTCGGCCACTGGCGCAAGATCGGCGCGTTGCGCCGCCTGAACGCGGAGGATCGCGCGGCGAGCGCCTCGGCCATCGCGGCGGTCGGCCTTGCGGGCCTCGAGAATCAGCCCATCGGCCAGCTGTCGGTGGGACAGTTCCAGCGCGTGCTGTTCGCGCGGCTGATGGTGCAGGAAGCCGCTGTCATCCTGCTCGACGAGCCGTTCAATGCCATCGACCAGAAGACCGCCGCCGATCTGATGCAGGTGGTGCGCACCTGGCAGGCCGAGGGCCGCACGGTGATCGCGGCCCTGCACGACCTGGAGCAGGTGAAGCGCGAGTTCCCCGATGCGCTGCTGATGGCACGCGAGCTGGTGGCCTGGGGCCCCACGCCCCAGACCTTGAGCGATGAGAACCTGGCGCGGGCCCGCGCGCTCGCCGCCGGCTGGAGCGATCCGGCCGCCGCGATCTGCGTGCGCTGAGCCATGCTCTATGATGCGCTGATCCAGCCATTCATCGAGTTCGGCTTCATGCGCCGGGCGCTGGTGGCGTGCCTTGCGCTCTCGATCAGCGCCGGGCCGATCGGCGTCTTCCTGGTGCTGCGCCGCATGAGCCTGATGGGCGATGCCATGTCGCACGCCATCCTGCCGGGCGCGGCGCTCGGCTTCCTGGTCGCCGGCTTGTCGCTGTGGGCGATGAGCCTCGGCGGCCTCATCGTCGCCCTGGCGGTCGCGCTGGCGGCGGGCGCCATGAGCCGCGTCACCCCGCTCAAGGAGGATGCGGCGCTCGCGGGATTTTTCCTGATCTCGCTGGCGCTCGGCGTCCTGCTGGTGTCGATGAAAGGCAGCTCGGTCGATCTGCTGCACATCCTGTTCGGCACTTTGCTCGCGGTGTCGAACGGCGCGCTGCTGCTGATCGCGGCGGCCTCGTCGCTGACCGTGATCGCGCTGGCGCTGGTCTATCGCACGCTGATCCTCGAGTGCTTCGATCCCGGCTTCCTGCGCGCGGTCGGTGGCAAGGGCGGGTTGGCGCATGCCGCCTTCCTGGCGCTGGTGGTGCTGAACATGGTGTCGGCGATGCAGGCGCTGGGCACGCTGATGGCGATCGGCCTGATGATGCTGCCCGCCACTTCGGCGCGGATGTGGACCATCTCGATCGGGCGCATGGTCGGTCTTGCCGTCCTGCTCGCCATGCTGTCATCGGTTGCGGGGCTCATCATTTCCTATCACGCCAATTTGCCCTCAGGCCCGGCGGTCATCCTCGCCGCCGGCTTCGTCTATCTGGTTTCGCTGGCGGTCGGGAGCAACGGCGGCCTGCTGCGCCGCTATATCCGCCGGCCGCACCTGGAGCACTGAGCGCCCATTGCATGCCCCTGTTGCATGCCCCGCGTTTGCAACCCTCGCGCCGCTGCGACATCATTCTGCCGTTCCGAGAGGGAGGACTCATGAACGTTTTGGTCATCCAGAACAACGCGCAGACGCCGGTCGCCCTGGTCGGGGATCATCTGGCCGCCGCCGGCGCGCAGCTGACCACAGTCTTGCCGCACAACGGCGATGCGCTGCCGAAGTCGCCAAACGGCTTTGACGCGGCCGTCATCCTGGGCGGGCCGCAGCATGCCGGCGACGATGTGAACTTCCCCGCCTTCCCGCCGATGCTCGATCTGCTGCGCGGCTTCCACGAGGAGGCGAAGCCGCTGCTCGGCCTCTGCCTCGGCAGCCAGCTGCTGGCGCGCGCCTTCGGCGAGACGGTGCGGCGCAGCGACGAGTTCGAGGTCGGCTATCCGCAGATCGAGATCACCGAGGACGGCCGGAAGGATCCGCTTCTGACCGGGCTCGCGTCGCACCAGCGCATCCTGCAATGGCATGAGGACACCTTCGACATGCCGAAGGATGCCGTGTGCCTGATGACCGGCACCGCCATCCGCAACCAGGCCTTTCGCCTTGGCCGCACCACCTACGGCTTCCAATGCCACTTCGAGGTCTCGCCCGAGCTCGCCAGGCTATGGTTCAGCCAGTGGGGCCATACCATCGTGCGGCGCTACGAGGAGCAGACGGGGCGCGCGGTGCTCGAGCGCGCACAGGGCGAGATCGCGCGGCACGGCGCGCGCGCCGCCGATTTCTGCCGTGTGGTGACGCAGCGCTGGGCGACCCTGGTGCAGGGCGCGCGCAAGGGTCGGGCGGCCTGATCCCGGTTCGTGATGCCGTTGCGGCATCGATTCCCTCAACACTTAGTGAGTGGCGAGCCGGCCTTGGACGGTTAACATAGTGCTTGAAGCCGGCGCGGGGGGAGTGTCGCCGGCCAGTGCATCAGCATGGGGCCATGGCCGGACCGCACAAGATCCCAGCCGATCAAAGCACAGCAGGACCGCGCCGCCCCGCGTGGCGCCGG
>DATFDU010000471.1:0-10845 GCA_035251915.1 Dongiaceae bacterium
AAGCGAACTCTCAGGACGATATACCTCTGCCTTGGGGCCGCCCCCTGCGAGGGCTGAGCGCCAGTTGAGCAACCCGGCCAAATTGTAGACTTCCACATATATTGCGTGGAGTTGCAATTTGCTGCAGCTTCTTCTCTGGCCAACAGCATTCTCGTGACGCGCGGTGGATTTCATTTTCATGCTCACGCATAAGGATCGGACGGTCACCGATTGCCTGTCGGTGCTCGACCTGATCCGGCCGCTGAAGCTGCGCCACATCGGATTCAAGGACGTGGGAGTCGACAAGAAGACGCTGGCGACCTTGGCCGAGCGCATCCGCGGGTCGGGTGCCACCGCCTACATGGAGGTCGTCAGCACCAGCCCGGCCGACGCGCTCAATTCGGCGCGGGTCGCCGTCGAGCTCGGGATCGACCGGCTGCTGGGCGGAACCGACGTGATGCGCGTCCGGGAGATCCTCGGCGACTGCAAGATCGGCTACTACCCGTTCTGCGGATTCCCGACCGGCCATCCGACCCGGCTTGACGGCAGCCCGGACCAGATCGAGGCGCATTGCCGCCGCTTCATCGAGCAGGGCTGCGCGGGAACGGATCTTCTTGCTTACCGCGCGACCGCGGCGGATCCGTTGGAGCTGGTGCGGGCGGCGCGGCGCGGCCTCGGAAGCCATCACTTGATCGTGGCGGGCAGCGTCACCACGGGCGCACAGATTGCGGCGCTGCACGAGGCGGGCGCCGACGCCTTCACCATCGGCTCGGCGGTGTTCGACCGTTACTATGCGAAGGATCAGGAGTCTACGTTGTCGCAGCTCGCGGCCATCCAGGCGGACTGCGCCGCCATCGCCGCAGAGGCTGGGCCTGCATGATCATCGGCGCCGATGTCGGCACGCAAAGCCTGAAGGTCGCGGTTCTCGACGACCGGCTCCGCACCGTCGGTCGCGCGGCCCGCTGCTATCAGCCGAGCTATCCGAAGCCGGGCTGGGTCGAGCAGGCCCCGGGCCTGTGGACGGATGCGCTGGGTCCGGCCATCGCAGAAGCGCTGCAAGCGGCGCGGATGAGGCCGAGCGACATTCGCGCCATCGGTCTCTGCGGGCAGCTGGATGGGTGCATCGCCGTCGATAACGAGGGCAATGCGCTGTCGCCGTGCCTGATCTGGATGGACCGCCGGGCGGTCGCGGAGATCGAAGGCGTGCCGGCAGAGCGCGTACGCGCCGAATGCGGGCTGGTGCTCGATCCCGGACACCTGGGCGCAAAAGCGCGCTGGCTGCGGCGTCACCTGTCGCCGCAGGCGCCGATCGCGCGGTTCCACCAACCGATCAGCTACATGGTCGAGCAGCTGACCGGCGATGCCGTGATCGACCACGCGCTGGCCTCGACCAGCATGCTCTATTCGCTGGACCAGCGGCGCTACGATCCGGAGCTGCTGGCGAGGTTCGGTCTGACCGAGACGCAGTTGCCACGGATCGCCGCCGCGGAGAGTCGTGCCGGCACGCTGAACCGGCGCGGCGCCGCCTTGGCCGGGTTGCCGGAAGGCGTCGCGGTCGCGGTCGGCACCGGCGACGATTTCGGAACGCCGCTTGGCGCCGGCTTCAATGCGCCGGGCCGCGTGGCGGTCGTGCTCGGCACCGGCGAGGTGGTCGGCGGCCTGCATCCTACCCCGCTGCGCGACGACAGCGGCCTGCTGGAGACCCACGCCTATCCGGGCGGCGCGTTCTTCATCGAGAATCCCGGCTGGCTGTCGGGCGGGTCGATCGCCTGGGTCGGCCAGCTGCTGAACATCCCCGACCTCGCGACGCTGAATGCGCTCGCGGCCGACGTGCCTGCCGGCGCCGACGGGCTCACCTTCCTCCCTGCCCTGACCGGTGCGATGGCGCCGGAATGGCAGCCGGCGGCTCGCGGATGCTTCTACGGCATGACGCCGGCCCACGGCCGGGGGCACATGGCGCGCGCCGTGCTCGAAGGATGCGCCTTTGCGATGCGCGACGTCGTCGAACGCCTGGACCAGATGGGCGTCGACGCGCGTTCGCTGCTGCTGATCGGCGGCGGCGCGCACAGCCGCCTGTGGGCGCAGATGCGCGCCGACATCGTGCAGCGCCCGGTCGAATTGCCCAGCTGCATCGACAGCGCGCCGATCGGCGCCGCTCTGCTCGCCGCCGTCGCCGGCGGAGCCGCGCGCGATCTCGCGGAAGCGGTCGGCGCGCTGTCCGACGGTCACACCGACATCGAGCCGGACCGCCAGCAGGCGGACGCCTATGACGCCGCACATGACCGCTATCGCCGGCTGTTCGCCGCGCTGCGCCCGCTCTTCACCGAACAACCAAGAAACTAGAAGAACCAAAAGGAACTCTCCCGGATGGTTGAGGACGTCATCGATCGGCTGATCGCGGGGACCTATGCGGACCCGGATGGCGGCCCCCCGCTGCGGATCCAGACGCGCGCCGTCGTGATCGCGAGATCGCTGGCGGGTGACGAAGCGGACATTGTGCGCCCGCTCGCGCTCGGCCGCCGTCTTGCCGTCGTCAGCGACGCGACGACCCACGTCATTCTCGGCGAACGCGTCGAACGCGCGCTCATGAGCCTCGCCGAGGTGACGAGCGTCGTGCTGCCGGAGCATCCTCATGCCGACGATGCGACGGTGGAACGGCTGCGTGCCGCGACCGCTTCGGCCGATGCGCTGGTCGCCGTCGGATCCGGCACCATCAACGACCTCTGCAAGTATGCCAGCGCGCGCGATCGCAAGCCGTACGTCGTGTTCGGCACCGCACCGTCGATGAACGGCTACACCTCGCTGAATGCCGCCATCACGGTCCAGAAGCACAAGAAGTCGCTGCCGGCGCAGGCGCCGGTCGGCGCATTCCTCGACCTCTCGATCCTGGCGGCGGCGCCCGTGCGGATGATCCGCTCGGGACTCGGCGACAGCCTGTGCCGCGCCACCGCGCAGGCCGACTGGCTGCTGTCGCACCTGCTGTTCGATCATCCCTATCGCACCATGCCCTTCGTCCTGCTGGCGGAGGATGAGCCGGAACTGTTCGCGTCGGCGGAGGAACTGGTGAACGGCGACCTCGACGCCATGGAAAAGCTCGTCCGCACATTGCTGCTGTCGGGCTTCGGCACCGCGATCTGCGGCAATTCGCTGCCCGCCAGCCAGGGCGAGCACCTGATCAGCCACTATGGCGACATGCTGCCCGATGCCGGCCGCCCCTTCACCTTTCACGGCGAGCAGATCGGCGTGACGACCTTGACCATGGCGCGGCTGCAGGGGCGGATGCTCGACGGCCCGCCGCCCGTTGTCTCCGCCGACCGCAGCACGGAAGCGGATTTCCTCGGGCGCTTCGGGCCGGTCCTGGGCCCGTCCTGCTGGAGCGACTTCAGCCAGAAGCGGCTGACTGCGGACAAGGTGACGCGCGTCAACCAGAGGATCGCGGACAAGTGGCCGGCGATCCGCGCCGCCATCAGCGCGATTTCGTTGCATGCGGACATGCTGGCGCTGGTCCTGAAAGCCGCGAAGGCACCCAGAACGCCGGAAGATCTTGGCTGGCCGCGCGCCTCCTACCAGCTGGCGGTGCGGCACGCGCGCGAGATCCGCAACCGCTATACCTTCCTGGATCTGGCGGCCGATGCCGGCACGCTCGATGGGATGATTCCAGAAATAACCTGAGGCATCTTGATCTGTTTCCATATATGAGATAAATTCTCATATATGGAAGAAACGAGTATTGACCGGCGCATCGCCCAGCGCCTGAAGGCGTTGCGCGCCGAGCGCGGGTGGTCGCTGGACGAGCTGGCCGGCCGCAGCGAAGTCAGCCGGGCGACCCTGTCCCGCCTGGAGAATGCCGAGGTCAGCCCGACGGCCAGCGCGCTGGGCAAGCTGGCGGCGGCCTTCGGCCTCACCATTTCGCGGCTGATGCACCTGGTCGAGGACGATTTCGCCCCGCTGATCCGCCGCGGCGCGCAGCCGGTATGGAGCGATCCCAGCGTCGGCTTCAAGCGACGCTCCGTCTCGCCGCCGGCACAGGCGCTGGCGGCGGAGGTTCTGGAATGCGCCATCGAGCCGGGTATGCGCATTACCTATGAGGAGCCGCCACGACGTGGGCTGGAGCACCACCTGCTGCTGGCCGAGGGGCGGCTCGACATCACCGTCGACGGCCGGAGCCATGCTCTGCACCCCGGCGATTGCCTGCGGTACCAGCTGTTCGGCGCCAGCGCATTCGAAACGCCTGCGGACATGGGCGCCAGATACATCCTGGTCATCGTGTGAGTGCCATGAGCATTACGATCTCGCCCCTCTCGGCAACCGAGGCCGCGAGGCATGTCGCGGAGCTGGGTGCACTGTTGCATGCCTGCGTCCACGACGGCGCCAGCATCGGGTTCGTGCTGCCCTTCTCTGCCACGGACAGCGAATGGTATTGGCGCAGCAAGGTGCTGCCGCGGGTGCAGGATGGCGTCGTGATCCTGCTGGTCGCGCGAAGGGAAGGACGGATCGTCGGGTCGGTCCAGCTCGACCACGACACGCCGCCGAACCAGCCACACCGTGCGGAGGTGCGCAAGCTGCTGGTGCATCCCGACTGCCGCCGGCAGGGCATCGCGAAAGAGCTGATGATTGCGATCGAGAGCCGGGCCGCCGCGCTGGGCCGCAACCTTCTCACCCTGGACACGCGGACCGGCGATGATGCCGAGCCACTTTACACGAAGCTGGGTTACCGCACCGCCGGCATCATCCCGGGATATTGCCGCGATCCGTTCGAGGAGAGACTCGACCCGACGACGGTGATGTACAAGGCGCTGTGAAAGTGCGCTGTGAAAGTCCGGGCGCCGCAAACGTCACAGATTTGTCGCCCACAACCATTCATCTGCGGCATTATGATCCGGCCCGCGATGACCTCGCGCAGCCCGGAGCGGCGACAACCTACGGCTGCTTTTCGGTCGTGCTCTCAGGAACGGCCAGCGAGTGCTTGCGGGTGAGCGGGCGGCTGGTGACGACGGCGCGTACGTCCGTTCGCGGCGCGGCTGGTTGTGACCGGTCAAGCCTCCTTCGGGCGCTGATCGGCGTGGTTGGCTTGGGTCCTGCCGAGCCGTCCCGTGCAGAGCGTTGCGGCGCCGATCGTCGTTCTGGCGATGCCGGCGAGGAGCGGGCCTCCATGTCGAACAACCGTGCGGGACACGCGGCAAGCAGGTTCGTTCACAAGCTTCGACAAAACTGGCGCTGGAGCAAAGCGCACCGCTGGGCCCACCTGATCGAGGAGCACGACCTCAATCCCCTGGTGCGCGGCCGGCGCGCGATCCGGAAGACCTGGTGGCGCCTGGCGCATCGCGACGAGAAAGCGTCGCCCGTGCCGCTGTTCCTCGTTGGTGTCCAGCGATCCGGCACCAATCTGCTGGCCCACGGCCTGGACGAGCTGCCGGAATTCCAGGTCTACAACGAAGGCAACTCCAAGGCATTCGAGCACTTCCGCATTCGCGCGCTGCCGACGATCGAAAAACTGGTCGAGCAAAGCAGCGCGAGGTTCGTCCTGTTCAAGCCGCTGTGCGATTCCCACCGGACGCCGGAGCTGCTCGAGCATTTCGGGACTAGGGCGCGGGCGATCTGGGCCTATCGCGACGTCGACGGACGCGTGCGGTCGGCGGTGGCGAAGTTCGGGGATTCGAACCTGCGCGTGCTGCGCGCCTTCGCGGCCGGCGAAAAGCCATGGAACGCCTGGCAGGTCGCGGCGCTTTCCGCGGAGAACACGGAGTTCGTTCGCAGCTTCGACTTCAGCAGCATCACTGCGGAATCGGCCGCCGCCTTGTTCTGGTACGTGCGAAACACGCTCTATTTCGAGATGGGCCTGAATCAACGGCCCGATACGATCCTCGTCAACTACGATGAGTACCTGTCCGATGCCGAGCGGGTCGCCATTGCGCTGTGCGGTTTCCTTGCACTGCCCTATCGCAAGGCGATGATTGCCAACATTGATCCGCGCCGGCCCACGCAAAGGCCACCGCTCGCCATCGACCCCAGAATCCGCGAGCGCTGCAATGTGCTGAAGGAGCGGCTGGATGCCGCCTGCTCCGCCCAGATGGCGCAGCTGAGGGGCGAGCGGACGGCGTCTCGCGCGGCCTCCCGGCGACCAGCCGCGGTGGCGGCCCATCCGTAGCGTCGATCCCGGCCCGATGCCCGCCCCAGGCGGCGCCGACGCCGTTGCTCGACCTGTTCATCCCGAACGATCGAGGCTGCAGATGATGCTCATGAAAATGAAGCATGCCTACTCCAGACGCGCCCGCAGCCGGCGGGCCGCGATCTTTCGACGGCTGTTTCCCGACGCCATGAACCAGTCGATCCTCGATCTGGGCGGCGGCGATGGCACGCACATCGCCTCGGTGGTGCCGGGCCACAGGAACGTGACGATCGCCGAGATCGACCGCAGGAAGCTCGCCCACGCGGAATCGAAGTTCGGCCACAAGGGACGGGTGCTGTCGGAATCGCCGCGGCTGCCGTTCGAGGATGGCGAGTTCGACATCGTCTTCTGCTCGTCGGTCATCGAGCACGTGACCGGACCGAAGGACGAGGTCGGGAACATCCGGTCGACCGCCGTGTTCGAGGCACAGGCCGCGTTCCATCAGCGGACATTCGCCGAGGAGGTGCGGCGCATCGGGCGCGGGTATTTCGTGCAGACTCCCTACAAGCACTTTCCGATAGAAAGTCACACCATCGCGCCGGGCTTTGTCGTGCTGCTGCCGCGCTCCGTCCAGCTGTGGCTGTGGACATGGTGGCCCTTCTATAATCACGTTCCGGACTTTAATCTCCTGACGGTCCGCGATATGCAGCACTGCTTTCCGGACGCCGAGATCCATCGGGAGTCGGTGTTCGGGCTGACCAAATCGATCATGGCCGTGCGCCGGATCTAGCCGGCGATCACGAGCGACAGGAACAAGTCTGGCCGATGGAAGGTTTCGAAGAGCTCGGAAAATCGATGCCGGGATGGTTGCTCTATCCGGCAACCCTGATGGTCCTCGTCGTCCTCGCCTACCCGTTCTACACGGTGCGCAGCCTGATCGCGCGCTACGTGCTGTTCGCGCTGTCCTTCCGCTACCTGATGAGCGCGCACCATGATTTCACGTTCCAGGATTCGCCGATCGGCATATCGTACAACGCCATCGGCTCCTCGATGGTGTTCCTGCTCGGGCTGCTGCTGATCCGGACGCGGCATCTGCTGCTGACCACGCTGCTGCCGTTCTACGCCGTCATCGCGGTCGTGGTGCTGAGTGCGTTCGCCAACCGCACCCTCGGCAGCAGCGTCGACGTGGTGGTCAAGTTCGGCTACCTCATCGTCATCACCATCGCGGTGTACGAATCGATCAGCGAACGCGGCGAGGAGCGGACCATGAGCCTGCTGCTGTGGGCGATGGTCACGCCGGTGTTCTTCCAGGTCCTGTCGGTGATCTTCGGCATCAGCAAGGGCGCCCAGGGCGTGGGAGCCGGCATCAGCTATGTCGGCGGCTACAATCACGAAGCCGGCTTCTCGACCGTGCTGGCGACCGGGTTCGTCATCGCCTGCTTCGCCACCGGGCTAAGCCTCTGGCTGCGCGGCGGGGCGCTGTTGACCCTGCTCGCCGGCTTGTTCCTCGCCAACTACCGCACCTCGATCATCGCCTTCGCGCCGATGGCGCTCATGCAGTTCAATGCCGATGTCCTGGCGCGCTTTTCGCCGCGGGTGCGGATCATCATCGGCCTGGTCCTGCTGGGGATCACCGCCGCCGGCGCCCTGGGCGCGGCCTGGGTCATGCGCGACAAGTTCGCCGACCTCAACGTCGTCTTCTCCGATCCCGGCAGCCTGGTCAAGCCGCAGGCGCAGTACACGCCCGAAGAGAAGCGGCTGCTGTCGGCGCGGCCGTGGATCTGGGCCGGCTATATCGACGCCTATGTGAACGGCGGCGTCAAGAACTGGGTGCTGGGCTTCGGCCCGAATGCCTGGGTCGGCAAGTTCCCGGTCTATGCCCACAACACGCTGGTCGGGACGCTCTATGAGTACGGCATCGTCGGGGTGATGGCGATGATCGTGCTGTGGTCGTGGATGTTCATCTGCGCGCTGCGCGTGAAGCGCGGGCCGAGGGGCAAGCTGCTGGCGGCACACACCAGCTTCCTGCTGCTGAACATGGCGACCATGCCGCACTGGACGATCGAGGGGAACCTGCTCTACGGCATCATCTGCGGCTACACCTTCTATCTGCTGCTGGGACCGGCCACCAGATCAGTGCCGCGGCCGGCCAGCGCGCCCAATACAGCGCTCGCGCCGATGACCCGGCCGAACATCCTGAAATAGGAGCCGAGTCGCTCCGCGACACGTCAGGTTGTGTCCCTGGAGAGGGGCCAGTATATCTGCTCGCAAACCCGGGACCGAGCGAGGGGCGAGATGGGGGAGAACATGTTGAGCGTGGTTTCGCCGGCCTTCAACGAAGCCCGCAACCTGCCCGCCGTGTACGAGAACATCCGGTCCCTGACCGAGGGAAGGGACCTGGATTGGGAGTGGATCATCGTCGATGACCACTCGACCGACGACACGCCCAAGGTCATTGCCCAGCTGGCCCAGGCCGATCCCAGGGTGCGCGGCGTCCGGCTGTCGCGCAACTTCGGCGCCCATGCCGCGCTCTATTGCGGGCTGTCGCTGTGCCGGGGCGCGGTGGCGGCAACCCTGGCGGCCGACATGCAGGACCCGCCCCAGGTGATCGCCGACATGCTCGACCGCTGGCGCGACGGCGCGCAGGTGATCTGGGCCAAGCGCACGCAGCGCCTCGGCGATGCCGCCAGCAAGAAGGTGCTGGCCAGCCTCTATCACCGCGTCCTCAAATACGTGGTGGCCAACCCCGAGATGCCGTCGGAGGGCGTCGACTTCTTCATGATCGACCGGCGGGTGATCGACGCCTTGAAGCAGACCGGCGAATCCAATTTCAGCCTGTTCGCCCTGGTGGCGTGGATGGGCTTCCGCCAGGCGACGGTGGAGTATGTGCGCCAGCCGCGCCTCAGCGGCAAATCCGGCTGGACACTCGCCAAGCAGCTGACCATGGCGCTCGACACCATCATCTCCTTCTCGATGCTGCCGATCCGGCTGGCCGCCGCCGCCGGCGTGGTGCTGGCGTTGCTCGGGCTCATCTACCTGCCCTTCCTGCTGTTCAACTGGTTGACCGGCGCACCGGTCGAAGGCTGGACCACCTTGATGGCGGTCGTCCTGATCCTCGGCGGGCTGTTGATGATCCAGTCCTCGGTCAGCGGCGAATATCTGTGGCGCGCGCTGAGTGAAGCGCGCAAGCGGCCGCGCTTCATCATCGAGGCGACCTACGGCACGCCCGAGCGCGACAACGAGCCGGCGCCGCCGCGGATGAAGGAGTTGTCATGATCAAGGACGACGTGAAACTCGGCAAAGGCGCGGTCGTCTTCCAGCCCGACCTGGTCAATCTCTACGGCTGCGAGATCGGCGACGAGACCAAGATCGGCGCGTTCGTGGAGATCCGCAAAGGCGTCGTCATCGGCAAGCGCTGCAAGATCCAGGCCTTCGCCTTCATTCCGGAGGGCGTGACGGTCGAGGACGGCGTCTTCATCGGCCCGCATGTCTGCTTCACCAATGACCTGTTCCCGCGCGCCGTCAATGACGATGGCAGCTTGCAGTCGGCCACCGACTGGGTCACCGTGCCGACGCTGGTCAAGGCCGGCGCGTCGATCGGCGCCAACGCGAGCATCCTATGCGGCATCACCATCGGCCGCTCGGCGGTGGTGGCCGCCGGCGCCGTCGTCACCAAGGATGTCCCGGACTTCGCGATCGTCGGCGGCAACCCGGCCAAGGTGCTGGGCGACGCGCGCGACAGGACTAAGCGCTAGGCGCGGTCCAGTTCACCGAGCGCTCGTCGCGCAGCAGCTCTTTCACGCTGCGGCCGGATTTCTGGTACCAGTCGCGCAGCAGCGCGAGGCCATCGCGCAGCGACACTTGCGGCTGGAAGCCGAACAACGATCTTGCCTTGCCGGAATCGGCGATCAGCCGGCGCACATCGCCCGGCCGGTCCGGGCCGTGCTGGACCTGCACGTTGCGGCCGCCAAGCACTTGGCCGATCAGGCCTGACAGTTCGAGGATCGTGACTTCCCGGCCGCTGCCGAGATTGACGGTCTCGCCGATGGTCTTATTGGTCAGCGCCGCCTCGATGATGCCGCGCGCGGTGTCGGCGACGAAGGTGAAGTCTCGGGTCTGCTGGCCGTCGCCATGGATCACCAGCGGCTGGCCGGCCATGCCGCGCAGCATGAATTTCGGGATCACTTCGCCGCTGTCGCCCTCGTGGTGCGAGCGCGGGCCGAAGGCATTGAACGGCCGCACCACCGTGGTCGGATATTTCCAGGTCTGCCAATAGGCAGCGGCGTAGCGTTCGCCCGCCAGCTTGGACGCGCCATAGACCGTCAGCGGAAAGGTCGGATGATCCTCGGTCATCGGCGCGGTGCGCGCGGTGCCGTAGACTTCCGAGGTCGACACATAGACGAAGCGCTTCACGACCGACGTGCGCGCCAGCTCCAGCAGCTTCAGCGTCGCGGTCGCATTGACCTCATGATTCTCGAGCGGCGCATGCAGCGAGTGGCGCACCCCGAGGCAGGCGAGATGCAGCACCAGGTTGGCCGAGCCGAACAGCGGCGCCACCCGGTCGAGGTCGCGCACGTCCAGCCGCGCCACGTTCAGGCGCTGGGCATCGAGGTCGGCGAGGTTCTCCGACTTGCCGTTGACGAAGTTGTCGATCACCGAGACGCGGGCGCCGCGCGCCAGCAGTTGGCGCGTCACCTCGTTGCCGATGAAGCCCGCGCCGCCGGTGACGACGACGGTGAGACCCTCGAGGCTCACGC
>DATFDU010000472.1:0-2669 GCA_035251915.1 Dongiaceae bacterium
CTCCAGCACCATCTCGGTCACCTGCACGTGGCGCGAGGCCGGCTCGTCGAAGGTCGAGGAGATGACCTCGCCCTTCACCGAGCGCGACATGTCGGTGACTTCCTCCGGCCGCTCGTCGATCAGCAGCACGATCAGGTAGCACTCCGGGTGGTTGGCGGCGATCGAGTGCGCCAGGTTCTGCAGCATCACGGTCTTGCCGGTGCGCGGCGGCGCGACGATCAGCGCGCGCTGGCCCTTGCCCTGCGGCGCGATCAGGTCGATGACGCGGCTGGTGATGTCCTTGCGTGTCGGATCCTCGTTCTCGAGCTTCAGCCGCTCGTCGGGATAGAGCGGCGTCAGGTTGTCGAAGTTGATCCGGTGGCGGATCTTCTCCGGCTCGTCGAAATTGATCTTGTTGACCTTGAGCAGCGCGAAGTAGCGCTCGCCGTCCTTGGGCGCGCGGATCTGCCCCTCGACCGTGTCGCCGGTGCGCAGGCCGAAGCGGCGCACCTGGCTCGGGCTCACATAGATGTCGTCGGGGCCGGGCAGGTAGTTGGCTTCCGGCGAACGCAGGAAGCCGAACCCGTCGGGCAGCACTTCCAGCACGCCGTCGCCGTGGATGGCGGTGTCGTTCTCCGCCAGCTGCTTCAGGATCGCGAACATCATGTCCTGCCTGCGCAGGGTGCTGGCGTTCTCGATCGCCAGGCTTTCGGCGAATTCCAGCAGCTCGGCCGGAGACTTGTGCTTCAGGTCTTGCAGATTCATCGGGGACGGCGTCGGGTTGTCGTTCTGGGGGATGTCGTTCAAGGCAGCGCTTTTCTGAATACAGTTGCCGGCATGGAAGTTCCGGAGCGGCGGGGCTCGCACGAAAAGATCGCCATTAACAGGACCTGGGACATGCCTCGCGCGGGAAACCGATTCTTGTCGATGGGTCGGAAATGACGGCGGGGCGTCAGGCAGGCGGCCTTTGCGAGACCGGTGCCATAAGAGTTAATGCATTCCCCCCAACCGGTCAAGCGAAAGATCGGATAGCATCGAAAAAGCCTCTCCCGATCAAGCGGTTGTGAGGTTTCGGGATTTCGCCTCCGGGCCAGGGCGCCGGGGTGAAACCGCTCCGCCGCCGCATTCCTGCGCGGCTTGGCGCCCTTCCCATCCTGCTCGGCCCGGCTGGCGCCGGCCAGACGGTTCGCGCCCACGGCTGCGAACCCGCTCCAGAGTCGCCGATGGCTCAAGCCGGCGTAAGTCATCCGTAGGTGGCGGTGCGCTAGAACCTGCCTCGTGCACAATGCATGGCGCCGGATGTCGGCTTTGTCCCGGCCGCTCCGGCGCCCTTGTCTTTGGCCGTCAGGTTTCCCGACTAACCTTTTGTGAGGTTTCGGAAAAGTCCAGAATCCCGGACCCGCCGCATGGCCTTGGCCGCGATCGCCATGCTATTTTCCAAATGGGTGGGGAGCAGAAAATCCAAGAAATTTTCGGGTGCGGCGGTGGAGCGCGGCCCCTGGCTTCAATCGTGAGGCGTTCGTCGGCGGGGACTTGAGTCGGCTTCGAACTCCGGAGGGAGGACGACGATGCCCAACCCATCGCCCATGGTCCTGCTGTCGCAGCTGCACGACGCGCTGCTCGGCTACGGCTCGCTGTGGACCGCCGTCGCCGTGATGGTGCTCAGCATCGCGGTGCCGCTGCTCATCATCATCGGCAAGCTGGCGGTGCGCCACATCCGCGCCGCCGCCTTCCTGCGCCTCGAGGGCGGGTTCCTCAGTCCCAACCAGGACGACATCCTCGATCCCAACGAAGCGCTGATGGACCCGACCTTCGATTCCGTGCGCAGCAAATACCTGGCGCAGCCGATCGCCGAGGTCGACGCGAGGGGCCGGCCGCTGTGGTCGATGTTCGACCGCAGCTTCGGCTGGCTCACGCCCACCATCCTCTACGGCTTCAGCGTGGTGGTGTTCGGCATCATCGTCGCCTTCTTCGTCGACCGCCTGTTCGTCAGCACCTGGCTGGACGTCGGGCCGGGCTGCGGCGCCTCGATCGCCAACTGCCTGCCGGTCAGCGCGCAGATGCTGCTGCTCGGCCTGCGCGAGACCTCGCCGAATTTCGCCGCCGACCTCGCCTATGCCCACAACACCGCGGTGATGCTCGGCTTCGCCTTTGCCGGCGCCTATCTGTGGTGCGTGCTGTACCTGATCCGGCGGGTGAACAACTACGACCTGACGCCGTACTCATTCCTGTTGTGCGGCATGCGCATCCTGCTGGCGCTGGCGATCGCGCTCACCATCCGCCACACCGTCTTCACCAACGCCAGCCTGTCGGCGGGCGGGGAGACCGGCTTCGCCACCTACCTCGCGGTGCTGGTCGCCTTCCTGCTCGGTTTCTATCCGGCGGCCGGCCTGGACTGGATCGTGCGCCGCGGCCAGGAATTCACCGTCAAGCGCCCGCACCCCGACACCGCGGCCCTGCGCCACACCCTGCCGCTCGACATGATCGACGGCGTCACCGACTTCGTGCGCTTCCGCCTGGAGGAGCTGGAATACGAGGACGTGCAGAATCTCGCGACCGCCAACCCGGTGCTGCTCTATGTCGAGACGCCGTACAACATCCTCGAGATCATCGACTGGATCGCCCAGGCCCAGCTGATCCTGGCGGTCGGCCCGAGAAAGGTGGTGGAGCTGCGCAAGATGAACGTGCGC
>DATFDU010000473.1:0-7725 GCA_035251915.1 Dongiaceae bacterium
CCGACGTCGAGCGTGCCGCGCCCTTTGTCGAGATCGCCAACGATCCCTCGTTCGACGCGCTGTGGTTCGGGCGCGGCGGCTACGGCTCCTGCCGCATCGCCGAAGATGCCCTGCGGAACCTGAATGAGGCGGCGCGCGCCAAGATCTATCTTGGCTACAGCGATGCCGGGGCGATGCTCGCCGGGCTCTATGCCAAGGGTTTCCCGGGCGCCGTGCACGGCCCGATGCCGGCAGATATCGCCCGCACCGGCGGTGAGGCGGCGGTCGCCCGGGCCTTGTCCTATCTCTCGACCGGCGCGGCCGATGCGCTGGAGCCGTCGGTCGCGTCCTCCGGCAAGGTCGTCGCCATCAACATGATCATTTTCAGCCAGCTTCTCGGCACCCCGCTCCAGCCCGACCTGGCCGGCCATGTGCTGATGCTCGAGGAAGTGTCGGAATACATGTACCGCATCGACCGCTCGCTGTTCCACATCACCAGCAACCCAGCGGTCCGGCGCGTCGCCGGCATCCGGCTCGGCCGCTGCAGCGCCATTCCCGACAACGACCCGGATTTCGGCCAGACCGAGGTCGAGATCGTCCAGCATTGGTGCGGGAAGGCCGGCATCCGCTATCTCGGCCGCGCCGACATCGGCCACGATGCGGACAACAAGGTCGTGCCGTTCGGTGGCTTGCGCTCAGCCTAGTGCTTGTCGTGGATGCGGAGGGCGTCCAGCAGGGTGAGCCCGCGCGCCAGGGCCGCACCCGTCGCCACCACCATCTGAGGCAGCAGCATCCACTCCAGGGTCCAGGCGGCGCCGGAGCGCTCCTGCTCATGCACCAGGGCCTGGTGCATGCCGGCGACCTGCGCGGCGTTGAAGCGGGCGAGGGTCACCAGCGTCTCCGCCAGCACCGGGTTCTGCTTGTGATGCATGGCGGAGGATTGGCCGGCGCCGGCCACGGTCACGTCGGCGATCTCGTTCTGCGCCAGCAGGGCGATGTCCTGGCCGATCTTGCCCAGCGAACCGGTCACCAGCGACAGCCAGCCGGCGAACTCCGCCAGCACGTCGCGCGCGCTGTGCCAGGCGCCGGCGGGAACCGCGAGGTCGAGCCGGCTCGCCAGCGCGGCCGCAACCGACGGCCCCTTGTCGCCGAACTTGTCCAGCGTGCCGACCGGCCCGCCGAACTGCACCACCAGCAGGCGCGGCCTCAGGTCCTGCAGTCGTTTCTGATGCCGCGCGAGCGGCGCCCGCCATGCCGCGATCCGGTCCGCCCAGGTGATCGGCAGCGCGCGCTGCATGCGGGTGCGCGCCATCGCCGTGATGCTGCCGTGATCTGCCGCCATGGCAGCCAGGCGGCTGTCGAACGCGTTGAGCCGTGCCGACAGGACGTCCAGCACCGGCCGCAGGCGCAGGATGAGGCTGGTATCCAGCACGTCCTGGCTGGTCGATCCGAAATGAACGTGCTCCCCGTGCGGCGCTCCGACCGCATTGCGCAGCTGGCGTGTCCAGTCGGGCACCACCATGCCGTCGCGCGCTGCGCCGGTGGACAGGGCGGCGAGGTCGGGCTGGAAGGTCATTGCGGTGTTGGAGATGGCCTGCGCCGCCTCGACCGGAATGAGGCCAAGCTCGGCCTCGGCCATGGCGAGGGCGACCTCGAACTCGAGCATGGCGCGCAGCTCGGCCTCGAGGGTGAAGTGCCGCGCGATCTCCTCGTCGCCGAGCAGGGCCGAGAGCCAGGGATGATCGAAGACGGAAACGCTCATCCCGGCACTCTATCTGCTTTCTAGAAGTCGAAGAAGACCGTCTCGCGGTCGCCCTGCAGATGGATGTCGAAGCGATAGAGCGGCCGGCCGGCAGCCCGCTTGGCGATCAGGGTGGCGACCAGGTCGGGCGCTCCGATCAGCTGCAGGACGGGATCGGCGGCGTTGGCCTCCGCCTCGTCGGAGAAGTAGAGGCGGGTCTGCAGGTGGATGTTGATGCCGCGCGCGAAGATCGTGAGCGTGACATGCGGCGCCTGCATCCTGCCGTCACGATAAGGCGTCGCGCCGGGCTTGACGGTTTCGAAAAAGAACAGGCCGGTCTCGAAATCGGTGGCGGCGCGGCCGAAGCCGGTGAAGTCGTTCGAGCCGTACTGACCATTCGCGTCGGCCTGCCATATCTCCACCAGTGCGTCCTTCACCAGGGCGCCGGCGCCATCGTAGATCAGGCCCTCGATGCGGATGCGCTCGCCAAGGATGCCGTCGCGCGCCAGGATGTTGCCCGGCCCCGGATGCTTCGTCTTCAGCCCGGCGGCGGCCGGCATGGTGCCGATATGGACGAAAGGCCCGGCGGTCTGCGACGGCGTTTCCCTGGGCGCCATGT
The DNA here is from genome assembly GCA_035251915.1 of Dongiaceae bacterium. Lineage (GTDB taxonomy): Bacteria > Pseudomonadota > Alphaproteobacteria > Dongiales > Dongiaceae > Dongia_A. Next base: position 2,340 of record DATFDU010000473.1, read on the forward strand.
CAGGCACCCCCGAACGGCGTCGACTTGCGGCCGCGCAGCACGATGTCGAAGCGATAGGCGAGGCAGTCGAACGCCTGCATGGAATCCATGTCGAGCTTGGCGACAAGGCTGTCGATCGCCTTCGTGTCCTTGATGGTGTTGACGATGACGCAGCGCTGGATCAGCGGGTCGCCCTCGAAATACAGCTGCGTCACCAGCCGTTGCACGAAGGCATGACCGAAGATCGACAGGTGGATGTGCGCCGGCCGCCAGGCGCAGCCGTCATTCGGAAACGGATAAGGCCCCGGCCGGATGGTGCGGAAGGAGTAGCGCCCCTCGGCGTCGCTGATGACGCGGCCGCCGCCGCCGAAATTGGGATCAAGCGCGGCCATGTATTTGTCGCTGCCGTGGCGGTATTTGCCGCCGGCATTGGCTTGCCAGATCTCGATCAGCGCGCTAGGCACGGGCTTGGCATTCTCGTCCAACACACGGCCATGCACGATGATGCGCTCGCCGATCGCATCGCCGGTGGTGGCGTAGTTGCGGATCAGGTCGTTGTCCAGCGGATCGAGCGGCGCGTCGCCGAACACCGGCCCGCTCAGCTCGCCGATCGACTGCGGCACCACCACGAGCGGGCGGCGCGGCGAACGATAGGTCGTCGAGCGGTAAGCGGACGGGACTGCGGCGGGATGCCAGCTGCGGTCGCGCGGCAGGAATTCGGCCGGCTCGCTCATCTGGATTTCTTCCGATTGGCGGGCTTCTTCGCCATCTCGGCGTAGGTCTGCTTGACGATCTTGATCGCCTGGTTGGCGGCCGGAACGCCGGCATAGATGGCGACATGCATCATCGCCTCGCGCAGGTCCTTCTCGGTCGCGCCGGTGTTGCGGGTCGCGCGCACATGCATCGCCAGTTCCTCATCGTGCCCGAGCGCGGCGAGCAGCGCGATCGTCACCATCGAGCGTTCGCGCTTGGTCCAGTGCGGGCGCGACCACACGGAGCCCCACGCGCCCTCGGTGATCAGGGCCTGGAACGGCGCGTCGAACTCGGTCTGGCTGGCCTCGGCGCCATCCACGTGCGCGTCGCCCAACACGGCGCGCCGCGTCTCCATGCCTTGCGCGAACAGGCCGTGCTTCGATTGGCTAGGCACTCCAGTTCCTCCTGACAAAGGTCTCGATCCAGCCAGCCAGAAGCTTCGGCTGTTCGATGCAAGGCAGATGACCGGCGCTCGGGATGGTCTTGAAGCCGGCGTTGGGTATGAGTTCGCTCAGCGACCTGACCAGGGTCGGTGGCGTGGCGCCGTCCTCTTCACCGACGAGACACAAGGTCGGCTGCGTCAACTGCGAAGCAATCGAGGAAAGGTCTGTATCCCGCAAGGTGGCACAGGTGCCGGTGTAGCCTTCAGCGGAGGTCCGCATCAGCATGTTGCGGTAGCCGGCGAGATCAGCCGGGTGCGCGTGCCGATACTCAATGGAGAACCAGCGCTCCAGTACACCTTCCGCAATCGATGCCAGTCCATTGGCGCGCACAGCTTCGATGCGCGCATTCCACATCTCCGGTGTTCCGATCTTGTGGGCGGTGTCGCACAGCACCAATAGGCGCGCCAGCTCGGGATGATCGGCGGCCAGGGCCTGGGCGATCATGCCGCCGACCGACAACCCCACGATGATCGCACCACTGACCTGGTTCGCATCGAGCAGGGCGGCCAGATCGCCGACATGATCGTCGATGGAGTAGGGCGCCGGCGGCGCATCGGACAGCCCATGTCCGCGCAAATCATAGCGCAGGACGCGAAACTCACCGGCCCAGTGCGCGATCAAGTCATCCCAGATCCGCAGATCTGTCCCGAGCGAGTTCACGAACACGAACGTGCGCTCCCGTCCGGGATTTTCGTCCCTGAAATGAAGCACTTGGTGATTGTAGAGGCCGAACGGCATGGGGCGATCTTGGCCGCGACGGTTGGTTATGTATAGTAACGATTTATGAGGGTAGCATAATCGTTTGGATATGGGTCAGGGGAGCCCTATGGCGCTCGATCAGAGGGTGAAATACCGCCACCTCCAGTGCTTCCTCGAGATCGCGCGCCAGCGCAGCGTGGTCAAGGCGGCGGCTGCCTTGTCGGTGACGCAGCCGGCGGTCTCCAAGACCATCCGCGAGCTGGAGGACCTGCTCGGCGTCGCCTTGTTCGAGCGGCGCGGCCGCGGGGTCGCGCTGACCCGCTTCGGCGAGGTGTTCCTGCGCTATGCCGGTGCCAGCGTCACGGCGCTGCGCCAGGGCATCGATTCCATCACCCAGGCGCGCACCAAGGGCGGCATGGCGATCAAGGTCGGGGCGCTGCCGACGGTGTCGACGCGGGTCATGCCGCTCGCGGTCAGCCTGTTCAAGCAGGAGAACACCGGCACGGTGGTGCGGGTGGTGACCGGCGACAACTCGGTGCTGCTGTCGCAGCTGCGCACCGGCGATCTCGACCTGGTGGTCGGGCGCCTTGCCGACCCGGAGCTGATGACCGGCCTCAGCTTCGAGCATCTCTATTCGGAGCGCATCTCGTTCGTGGTGCGGCCGGACCATCCGCTGATGCAGGAGAAGCCGTTCGAGCTGGGCCGGATCGCGCGCTATACCGTGCTGATGCCGACCGAAGGATCGATCATCCGCCCGATGGCCGACCGCTTCCTCATCACCCACGGCATCGCCAGCGTCCCCGACCAGATCGAGACCGTGTCGATGGCGTTCGGCCGCCGCTACACGCGCATGAATGACGCCGTCTGGATCATCTCGCGCGGCGTCATCTTCGACGACTTGGCGGACGGCGTGCTGGCGGAGCTGCCGGTGGAGACCGAGGCTACCACCGGGCCGGTCGGCCTCACCACCCGCGCCGACACGCCGCCCAGCCTGCCCGCCGTCATGCTGATGCAGACCATCCGGGAGGCGGCGAAGCAGCGCGAGGTCACGCCAGCAGGTGCACGAGGCCGAGCGCCAGACCCGGAAACAGCAGCACCAGAACCAGCCGTACGACGTCGGCGGCGATGAAGGGCAGCACGCCGCGATAGGTGCGCGCGAGCGGCACGTTCTTGGCGATCGCGCTGATGACGAAGACATTGAGCCCGATCGGCGGCGCGGTCAGGCCGATGCCGACCACCATCAGCAGCAGGATGCCGAACCAGATCGCCAGATCGTCCGGCTGCATGCCGAAATCCAGCGCCGAGACGATCGGGAAGAACACCGGCAGGGTCAGCAGGATCATGGCCAGCTCGTCCATCACCGCCCCCAGCAGGATGTAGAGCGCGAGAATGGCGGCGAGCACGCCGTACGGCGGCAGGCCCAGCGCGGTGATGAGCGCGGCCGCCTGCATCGGCATCTGCGACAGCGCCAGGAAGGCGTTGAAGATCTCCGACCCCATCAGGATCACGAAGATCATCGCCGTGGTGGAGGCGGTGTTGAGAATGCTGGTTCTGAGGGCCGCCCAGCCGAGCGAACGCTGCGCGAGCCCGATGAGGAGCAGCGCGACGGTGCCGACCGCCGCCCCCTCGGTGGGGCTGAAGACGCCGCCATAGATGCCGCCCACCACCAGCGTGGCGATCAGCAGGACGGGCCACACTGCCTTGGCATGCTTCCAGCGCTCGCCGCGCGCCATCGGCTCGTGGCGTGGCGCCATTTCGGGCTTGCGGCGCGCCACCAGGAAGATGGTGACCAGATAGAACAGGCTGGCCAGCAATCCGGGCACGAACGCCGCCATGAACAGGTGGCTGATGTTCTGCTCCACCATGATGGCGTAGATCACCAGGATCACCGAAGGCGGGATCAGGATGCCGAGGGTGCCGCCGACCGCGATGGTGCCGGTGGCGAAGCCGCCGTCGTATTTGTTGCGCAGCAGTTCCGGCAGGGCCGCGCGGCCGAAGGTGGCGGTGGTGGCGACCGATGAGCCGCAGATCGCGCCGAACGCGGTGCAGGCCGCGATCACCGCCATCGCGAGCCCGCCGCGCACCTGGCCCATGAAGGCGGCGGCGGCGCGGAACAGCGCGCTCGACAGGCCCGACTGCTCCGCCAGCGCGCCCATCAGGATGAACAGCGGGATCACCGACAGCGTGTAGTTGGCGAACAGGTTGTAGGCGTTGGTCTTGAGGAACGCGAACAGCGCCGATCCGCTCGACAAATACATGTAGCCGAGGCAGCCGGCCACGAACATCGCCACGCCGACATGCAGGCGCAGCGCGATCAGTACCAGCATGCCGCCGAAGCCGAGGAGCGCGATCCAGGTTCCGCTCATGCCCTGGTCCGCATCAGGCCGTGCGCGGTCGCCAGCGACACGATGGCGAGGAACGCGCAGCTGAGCGCACCGAACGCGACCCCTGGCCAGACCGGGATGCGCAGCACCATCGACACTTCGTGCGACGCAAAGGTATCCAGCGTGCCCCGTGTCAGGCAGACCGCGACGAAACCCATGGCCGCGGCGTAGACCACGTCCCAGAGCGCGTCGATGCGGCCACGCAGACGCGCCGGCAGGGTGCTGGTGAAGGTGTCGACCACGATGTTGCCGCGCGCCACCTGGCAGTACGGCAGGAAGGCGAACACCGCGACCGCGGTGCCGATCTGCGCCAGCTCGAAATCGCCCGGAATAGGCTGGGAGAACAGCCAGCGTCGCAGCACGCTGACGACCACGACGGCGGCGACCGCAAGAGCGACTGCGCCACCGAACATGGCCAGCACTTTCGCGGCGAGCGCGATGAGGCGCGGCACGCGCGGCGGCTCCGGAGTCTGGGTCGCGACGGTGTGATCCATGCTGGCGGCGCGTCAGGACAAGGGATGAACCGGCGGGGCCTTGGTTCCGCCGGTTCGAGAGGAAGAACGCTGTCAGGCGCTCTCGTATTTGGCAAGCAGGCTCTTGGCCGACTCCATCAGGGCAGGCGCGTCGATATTCTTGCCCTTCATCTCCGCGACCCAGGCTTCGGTCACGTTCTCGGACGCCTTCATCCAGGCGGCCTTGTCGGTCTCGCTCAAGGTCAGGATGGTGTTGCCCTTGCCCTCGACCATGGTCCTGACCTCGGCGCCCGCCTGGTCCCAGACGTTGCCGGCTTCGGTGGCCAGCGCCATGCCCGTGGTGTCGTCGATCGCCCTGCGTGCATCCGCCGGCAAGCCTTCGTACTTGGCCTTGTTCATGACGATGAAGAAGGTCGCGGTATAGAAGGTCGGGGTACCCGGAATCTCGGTGTGGAACTTCACGAGTTCGTGCAGCTTGATGGCCGGCACGACTTCCCAGGGGACCACCGCGCCGTCGAGCACGCCTTGCGCCAGGCTTTCCGGCACCTGCGGCACCGGCATGCCGACGGCAGCGGCGCCGGCCGCCTTCAGCGCCTCGCCGGCCAGGCGGGTCGGGAAGCGCAGCTTCTGGCCCTGCAGGTCGGCCAGGGTCTCG
>DATFDU010000474.1:0-10113 GCA_035251915.1 Dongiaceae bacterium
GTCGAAGCTGGTGCCGGTGGTGTTGATCTGCGGATTGAAATTCTCCGGGCTACCCTCGGAGCAATAGACCAGGGTCTTGGCGGTGGCGGCGTTCGCGAAGCCAAACGCGAGCGCGGCCGCTGCAACGGCCCCCAAAAGTCGACGTTTCATTGTTTCAGTCTCCCACGTAGAAGGTCGGACAGCCTTGATCTTGTTTGAATTTCCCGGGCTGCCTTGGGCGAAACCTAGGACCGTTGCGCAAGCAGAGTCAACGGTCAGGTCATAATATTGCCACCACCGCGACACGGTGCTGGCCCTGACGCGCCGCGGCAGGTCAGTCTGCCGGGCGGGCCGTCATTCCGCAGGGGCGCCGGCTGCTTTCCTGCGGGTTTCCCAAGGTTGCCGCGGGGATGCGCCGGGGTTTTGGCGGGCCGTGCTTGACCGGGGGCGGAGCGCCCCGGCATGTTGCGGCGCACTCTGTATCGTTTCATTCCGCCCGAGGGAAAATGATGTCGATTCCCGCCCCGTTCGTCCGCAGCGATCTGAAGGTCCTGCCCGAATGGGTGGACGAGAACAACCACATGAACGTGGCGTTCTACCTCAAGGCGTTCGATGACGCATTCTATGGGGTCTACCGCCACTGGGGCCTGGATTTCGCAGAGGTCCAGGCACGCGGCTTCACCACCTTCGCCGCCGAGAACCACATCACTTACCAGGGCGAGCTGTTCCTGGGGGAAAGCTTCTCGGTCGAGACCATCCTCATCGACTTCGACCGCAAGCGCATCCGCTGGTTCAACATCATGCGCAAGACCGACGGCAGCGTGGCGGCGACCTGCGAATGGCTGCTGCTGTTCGTGAATTTCAACGAACGCCGGGTGGCCGAGATGCCGGACGAGTTCTTCGACCGCCTGGCGGAGATCAAGGCGGCGCACGATGCCCTGCCGCGTCCGCCGGAAGCGGGGCGCGGCATCGCGATCGGGAACAAGCGGCGGGGGTAGCCCAAGCCAATGCCATTTTCTCCCGTCATCCCAAAGCTTGACTTTGGGATCCACGAGTTTGCCTACCGCCACTCATTGCTGCTCAACGAAATTCGTGGATGGCAAGGCCAAGCCTTGCCATGACCGAGGAGTGAGTGGCGTCGTTGGAGTTCAGCGCTCCCACCCTTCCTCGAACGGATAGCGCCGCGCCCAGAAATCCTTGAGCCGCGGGTCGGCGTCCACGCGGCGGACGATCTCGGCCAGCTTCGGCGCGGTCCGATAGAACCGCGTGCGCCAGGGGCCGAAGCGCGAGACCACGGTCACGTAGAGATCGAGCACCGTGAGCTCGTCGCCGAGGATGTAGCGGCCGGGCGTGATCTGTTGGTCCATGTTGGCCCAGCAGGCGGCGATGCGGTCGTGCACGCAGTCGATCACCCGCGGCGCGTCCGCCTTGCCGGCGGCGATGCGCATGGGGTCGCCCTTGATCCAGAACAGCGCGTAGATCGCGGACGAGACATAGGCCATCCAGCGCAGATACTGCGCGCGCTTAGGGTCTCCGACCGGCGGCGCCAGCCGTGCCTCCGGATGCGCGTCGGCCAGATGGATCAGGATTGCGGCGCTCTCGGTCATGATCTCGCCCGACGGGAAGACCACGACCGGCACCTGGCGCATCGGATTGACGGCTTCGACACGCTTGCGCGCGGCTTCGTCCATCCAGGTGACGCCCTCGATCAGCTCGTACGGGATGCCGAGCAGGGTCAGCGTCGCTTCGACCGGGATGGAGCCGGATCCGACGGCGCCGAAGACGGTAAGTGCGGCCATCGCCTAGTCGCTCAGCATCGATCCGGTGGGATTGGGCATCGCCTTGTCGCCGACGATCATGACCACGCTATCGCCCGCCGCCACCGCCTTCATGGCACGGGTCGACAGGATCGGTCCGTCGGACTGGCAGCGCAATTCGATCCGTGCCTTCTTCGGATCGTCGGCCAGCGGGTCGACGATATCGGCGATCACGTCGCCGGCCTTCACCACGTCGCCCTCGCGCTTGCGGTAGGCGACGATGCCGGCTTTCGGCGTGCGCACGATCTCGCAGGCGTCGAGGTTGGTGACCTTGGCCTTGAGCGCCGGCAGCGGCCCCGGATCGCCGGCGATCAGGCCGCGCCGCTGCAGGAAGCGGTAGAGGCCGCGCGCGTCCTCGCTGGCGAGCTCGTCGTGGACGTCCGCCTGGCCGCGGAACTCGACGGTCGAGGTCAGGACCGGCGCCGGCACCGGATAGTCCGGTCCGACTTCCTTCTGCAGCCGGTACCACGGCAGGAAGAAGCTCTCGTCGAACGAGGCGGCGCCCGAATCGTCGCACAGCAGCACCGCCGCGGCGCCGACGTCGGCGGCGAGGTCGTGGGCGCGCGGCCAGAACGTGTTGGTGGTGTAGATGTGCAGCAGCGCGATGTCGTCGCAATGCAGGTCGAGCACGAAGTCCGCATCGTAGGCGAGGCGCATCAGCTCGCGCCGCAGCTTGGCGTTCTCGCCGACCGCATAGATCTGATCGACGATCTCGCCCAGCGCCTTGCGCACGATCGCGATGTTGGCCCCGGCGTCCTTGCCGAGCTTGCCCTTCACCTTGTCGGCGAGACCTTGCGAAAGATCGGGCCAGCGGCGGTTGAAGTTGATGCCGCTGCGGAAATCGTAACGGCCGGCGAAGGTGGTGTTGATGACCTGGCCGGCGCCGACCGGATTGGCGACCGGCACCACGATGATCTCGCCCTTGATGTCGCCGCGCGCCTCGGCGTCGTCGAGCAGGCCGATCAGATGGTGCGCCGCCAGCATGCCCGGAATCTCGTCGGCATGGAGCGAGGCCTGCAGATAGGCCTTGGGCCGCGCGCCCGGCTTGCCGTAGCGGTGCGCCTTCACGAAGCGCTCGGTGCCCGGACTCATGGAATCCAGATCGATGCGCTGAACGACTTTGCCCATGGAAGAACTCTTCGAATGACGGGGAAGGGCAAATTACGCCCAGGCGTCCTCAAAGAGTCAAGCTCACCCGGCGGATCGGCGCCGCGCCATGGCGCTGTCCTCGTGCAGGAATGCGCGGATCCCTTCCAGGAATCGCGGCCATGCCGGCTCGTGGTCCAGGATGACGTGGTTGCAGGAGTCGAGCGGCAGGAAGCGCGCACCGGGGATCGAGCTGGCAAGCTCGCGTCCCGCCGCAAACGGCACCGCGGCGTCGTTCACGCTGTGCAGCACCAGGGTCGGAACGGAAACCTGGGCGAGCAGGTGGCTCACATCGATGTCGCCGAGGGCGATCATCAGGCGCGCCGCATTCTCCGGCGAGGTCGAGATCCGCTGCAGATCGTTCCACCAGCGCCACTGCTCCAGGCTGCCGTCGGGGATGTACCAGGAGGTGAAGATCTGGCGAAAGGCGGGATTGTCCTGGCCCCAGCCCTCGCGCACCAGGGTCAGCATCGCTTCGCGCCGGGCGATCTCCGATGGGTTGCCGCGCGTGCGCCAGCCCTTGGCATAGCCGCCATGCAGCACCATGCGGGTCACGCGCCCGGGGTGGCGCGCCGCGTAGCCGATGGCGATCGCGCAACCCTGCGAGATGCCCACCAGCGGAAAGCGATCGAGGCCGGACGCATCGACCACGCTTTCGAGGTCGCGCACCAACGCGTCGAGGGAAAAGTCGTCGACCTTCCAGTCGGAAAGGCCGTTGCCCCGTTCATCGTAGCGGATCAGCCGGAACTCGGTGCTGAGCTCGCGCAGCAGGTGGCGCCAGACCGGGCTTTGCCAATCGAACTCCAGGTGGTTCAGCCAGTTCGCTGTCTTGACCAGCGGCGGCCCCTTGCCGGCGCTGGCGAACGCGATGCGCACGCCGTCCGCGGTCAGGCAGAAGCGGATGTCCTGCTTCTGGTCGCTCATCGGTTGGCGATCGGCGGGGATGGCGGCCGGCGAAGCGGGCGGCGCATCCTTCAGTCGGGTCCGTGCTTCCTGGTAGAGTGCGGTCGTCGCAGGTTCCGGCACGGTGCCGAGTTCGCGCTTCAGCACCTCGCTGCAGGCGCGATAGTGGCGGATCGCCGCATTGTAGTTGCCGCCATCGAGATCGAGCCGCATCAGCCGGCGATGGACTTCTTCCGATAGCGGGTCCAGCGCCAGCGCGCGCTCGAGCGCCATCGTGGCAGCGGCGGCATCGCCGGCGGCCGCCTCGCGCGCAGCGAGCTTGGTCAGCACCGAAATGGCGAGCTGGTGAAAGCGTGCGCGCTCCTGCGACAGCCATTCGTCGAACGCCGCGTCGTGGATTCGGAACCCTTCGAGCAGCGGACCCCGGCACAGGTCGGCGGCCGTGCGCAAGCTCTCGAGGTCGTCGCGCTCCGTCAGGATCGCCAGGTCGACGACGTCGGCGCCGATCGTCCCGGGGGCGATCGCCACGGTCTCGCGCTCGGCGACGAACGGATCGGCGGCCTCGCCGATCGCGCCGCGGATGGCGGTCAGAGTCTGGCTGAGGCTATGACGGGCCTGCTTGTCGCCGCGGTCGCCCCACAGCAAACCGGTCAGCCGCTCGCGCGGCTGAGCTTCGCCGGCGCGGCACAGCAGCAGTGCCAGCACCGCTTCCGCCTTCCGGGTCGGCAAGGCGAGCGGCGCCCCGTCCGGCCCGACGGCGGCAAAACCGCCCAGCATGCTTACATAGATCCGCGCCATGTGCCCCTAGCCCGTCATTCGTTAACGCCAGATGGGGGCCTATCCAGGGTGAGCCCCAGCAGCCGTTGTCGGCGCAACCATCCTGCGTTGTGGAAGGTACCACATAATCTGCCGCGCTTTTGACGATTCTTTGACCGCGCGTTGCGGGCGTGCTGACACCCGAGGATTAGACCGTCGGGACCCCGCACCAAAGGAGAGCCGTCATGGGAGGGATACTTGCTGTTCTTTATGGTCTCGCCGCATATGTAGCGTTTCTGGTTACATTCGCCTATGCCATCGCGTTCATCGGCAACATCATCGTGCCGAAGACCATCGATTCCGGAACCCCGGGCCCGGTGTTCGAGGCCCTGATCGTGAACGTCGTCCTGCTCGGCGTCTTTGCCGTCCAGCACAGCGTGATGGCGCGCCAGGGCTTCAAGCGGGTGTGGACCCGGATCGTGCCCAAGTCGGTCGAGCGCAGCACCTTCGTGGTGTTCGCAACCGCAGCCCTGGCGCTGCTGCTGTGGCAGTGGCGTCCGATGCCGGAGGTGATCTGGAGCGTCACCGACCCGATCGCGGTCGCGGTGATCCACGGCCTGTTCTGGTTCGGCTGGGGCGTCCTGCTGCTGTCCACCTTCCTGCTGAACCACTTCGAGCTGTTCGGCTTGCGCCAGGTGGTGGCGCGGCTGCTGGGCTGGAAGACACCGGAGCCGGTATTCCGGACGCCGTTCCTCTACAAGCGCGTCCGCCATCCGCTCTACCTGGGCTTCGTGATCGCCTTCTGGGCGGCGCCGACCATGACCATGGGGCATCTGCTGTTCTCGGTGGCGTGCACCGGCTACATCCTGATCGGAATCTGGTTCGAGGAGCGCGACCTGGTCAACATGTTCGGCGAGAAGTACCGCAACTACCGCCGGCAGGTCTCGATGCTGATTCCTCTGCCGGGCCGCCGCTATCGCGGCGGCGATGAAGCGGAGGATCATCCGCCGCTCGGCGCGAAGGCGCCGCGCTAAGCGTCGCCAAGAAACAACGGCGACGATCCGAACGTGGGGACATCACTGGTTCCGCCCGCCATCCGGCGGGCGGATGGAGAAAAATTGTGACTCGCTCTTTGGTGCAGCCGCGATCGATCGAGATCGGGCTTGATGAAACGAGCTGGCTGTCAAAGCTGATGGCTCGACTGGTGCGGCGCTCGCGGATGCCGTCGACCGATCGGCTATCGGACCATCTGATGCGCGACGCCGGATTGGAGCGCGTCGGCGGCGTGACCCGGCAGCGGATGCGCTGAGCGCGGCGCTAGTCCAGCAGCGATTTCGACTTGCCGCTCGCCGGCCGCTCGTGGCCGGCGAGCATCACCACGAAATCGCCGAACGCCACCTGCCGTGACAGGCGGCGTGACACGACGCAGCCTTTCATGCTGGCCTTGATGACGGCCGGCGCGCTGTCGAGGTCCGGCGCGGTCGGATCGACGATCTCGGCCAGCACGTCGCCGGCCGACACCCAGTCGCCGAGCTCCTGGCGGTAAAGCAAGAGTCCGCCGGCCGGGCTGTCCAGCATCTCGAACGTGCGGAACTCGTTGAGCCCATTGCCGCGACGCTTGGGCGCCGCGCCCGCGATGCAGCCGATGCGCTTGAGGTAGCGGAAGAAGCCCTGCGCGTAGCGCTGCGCCTGCTTGGGGTCGACATCGAGCACGCCGCCCATCTCGAAGGTGAAGGCGTTGCAGGCCGGCGGCACGCGCGCGCCGAACTCCCCGTGCAGCGCCTGCCAGGGCGCGGAGAAACACTCGTCGAAGCAATGCGCGCCGTTGCTCTCGCCATTCGGCTGCAGCGAATGGACGCCGACGTCGGCCGCGAAGCGCTTGGCTTCGTCCCACAGCGCGTCCGGCGCCATCATGTAGGGCAGCGCCTCGTCGTCGCAATGCAGGTCGACCACCAGGTCGGCATCATAGGCGCGGCGGGCGAGGGCGATGCGCTGCGCCATCATCGGATTCTCCGGCGGCAATGCGGCAATCCGCCGCTTGAGCTCGCGCCGCACCAGCTCGACATTCCCCTGCGGCTCCTTGCCGATGCGCCTGCGCACGGACTCGGCGAGACCACTGACAAGATCTGGCCAGGCACGGTTGAAATTGGCGCCGGAGCGCAGCTCGAAGCGGCCCATGACGGCGCTGTTGAGCGCCTGGTCGACGCCCAAGGGATTCGCCATCGGCACTACGATGATCTCACCCTTGATCTCGCCGGCGTCTTCCGCGGCCGCCAGCAGCTTGGCGAGCTCGCGCAGGATCATCATGCCGGCCGGCTCGTCGGCATGCAGGCCCGCCTGCAGATAGGCCTTGGGCCGCGCGCCGGGATCGCCGAAGGAGAAGACCCGCAGCTGGCGCTGGGTGCCCGGCATCGCGCCCGGCAGGCTGATGGTTTCGGCTGCGCTCGGCATGCGCATCTCCTGGTGCAAATCTGTTGATTGGATAGGGTTTTCGGCTCCGGCGGCTTGCCCTGTCAAGGCGCGCTGCCCACGTGTATAAGGTCCGCAATGAACGATTCGGCTCTCGACCTCGATCTGAAATTTCCGTATCTCGCCGGCCTCAACGACCGGCAGCGCGAGGCCGTCCTGGCGCAGGACGGACCGGTGCTGGTGCTGGCCGGCGCCGGCACCGGCAAGACCCGCGCGCTGATCACGCGGCTCGGCCATTTGCTGATGACCGGCAAGGCGCGGCCGTTCGACATCATGGCTGTGACCTTCACCAACAAGGCGGCGGGCGAGATGAAGACGCGCGTCGCGCAGCTGATCGGCCGGCCGGTGGAGGGCTGGTGGCTCGGCACGTTTCATTCGCTCGCCGCGCGCATCCTGCGCATCCATGCGGAGGCGGCGGGACTCAAGCCCAACTTCACCATCATCGACACCGACGACCAGCTGCGCCTGATTAAGCAGATCATCCAGGCCGAAGGGCTCGACAGCCAGAAATGGCCGTCGCGCGTGGTGCTCGGCATCATCGAGCGCTGGAAGGATCGCGGCCTCACCCCTGACAAGGTGAGCGCGGCCGAGCAGGCGGAGGTCGGCGGCGGGCGCATCCTCGGCATCTACCGCGAATACCAGCAGCGGCTCGTAACGCTCAATGCCTGCGACTTCGGCGACCTCTTGCTGCACAACGTCTCGCTGTTTAGCAAGGAGCCGGAGATCCTGGCGCGCTACCAGAAGCAGTTCCGCTACATCCTGGTCGACGAATACCAGGACAGCAACGTGGTGCAGTATCTCTGGCTGCGGCTGCTGGCGCAGGCCCATCGCAACATCTGCGTGGTGGGCGACGACGACCAGTCGATCTATGGCTGGCGCGGCGCCGAGGTGGAGAACATCCTGCGCTTCGAGCACGACTTCCCCGGCGCCAAGGTCATCCGCCTCGAACAGAACTACCGCTCGACGCCGCACATCCTCGCGGCGGCGTCCGGCCTGATCGCGCGGAACGAAGGGCGTCTCGGCAAGACCCTGTGGACCGACATGGCCGAGGGCGAGAAGGTGAAGCTGACCGCCGCCTGGGACGGCGAGGAAGAGGCGCGCAAGATCGGCGAGGAGATCGAGAGCCTGCAGCGCAAAGGCGTGTCGCTCAACGACATCGCCATCCTGGTGCGCGCCGGCTTCCAGACCCGCGAGTTCGAAGAGCGTTTCATCACGTTGGGCCTGCGCTACCGCGTGATCGGCGGTCCGCGCTTCTACGAGCGGCAGGAGATCCGCGATGCGATGGCCTATCTGCGCCTGGTCAATCAGCCGGATGACGGCCTCGCGTTCGAACGCATCGTCAATGTGCCGAAGCGCGGGCTGGGCGACGCGACGCTGAAGCAGGTGAACGACCTGGCGCGCGCCTCCAACATCTCGCTGCCGGAAGCGGCGCGGCGCATCGTCGAGACCGACGAGCTGAAGCCGGCGCCGCGGCGCAACCTGGGCCAGCTGGTACGCGACCTCGAGACCTGGCGCAAGCTCGCCGAGACCACGCCGCATGCCGAGCTGGCGCAGATCGTGCTGGACGAATCCGGCTATACCGCGATGTGGCAGAACGACAAGTCGATCGAGGCGCCGGGAAGGCTGGAGAACCTGAAAGAGCTGATCCACGCGCTGGAGGAGTTCGACAGTCTCGGCGGATTTCTCGAGCATGTCTCGCTGGTGATGGAGAACGCCGCGACCTCGGACGGCGAGATGATCACCATCATGACCCTGCACGGCGCCAAGGGGCTGGAATTCGACATCGTGTTCCTCCCCGGCTGGGAGGAAGGCCTGTTCCCCTCGCAGCGCTCACTCGACGAGAACGGAGTCAAAGGGCTGGAGGAGGAGCGGCGGCTCGCCTATGTCGGCATAACCCGCGCGCGCAAGCGTGCGCTGATCTCCTACGCCGCCAACCGTCGCGTCCACAACATGTGGCAGAACGCCTTGCCATCGCGCTTCATCGCCGAGCTGCCCAAGGCGCATATCGAGCGCGACGAGGAGCATCTGTGGCGGCCGTCGGAGCGCTACATGGGCCCGCAATCCGGCTGGGGCCGCCAGCCGCTGCGCGAAGGCTTCGGCCGGCGCGGCGGCGCGCTGATCGATCTCAGCGCCGAAGCGGTGGCGCAGACCGGCGCCGGCCGCTATGCCAGCGGCGCGCGCATCTTTCACCAGAAGTTCGGCTACGGAAAGGTGCTGCACTCGGAAGGCGACAAGCTGGAGATCGCGTTCGACAAGGCCGGGGTGAAGAAGGTGATGGCCAGCTTCGTGATGCCGGCGGAGCAGGCGGGATAGGCATCTTAGAGGGGGAATGGGGTGCGACCGACTGTGCCGCTGTGGTCGATCCGATTGCAGCTCGACCACAAACCAGCCGAAGCCGCGCGCCTCGCGCTCGAGTCCGCGCTCGAGCCGTTCGGCGAGGCGATATCCAGCTTCGAGACCGATAACGGCAACGGCTGGCTGATCGAGGTCATCGGTCAAGCGAAACCAAACGCGCGCGACGTGGCGACGGCGCTGAAGCCGCTCGGCCGCCATCGTGCCACGATCGATCGCGTGCCGGACAAAGACTGGCTGGCGGAGAGCCGCAAGGGCCTGCCGGAGTTTCGCGCCGGGCCGTTCTTCTTCTACGGCTCGCATTTCAAGGGCAAGGTGCCGAGGAACCTGATCGGCCTCGAGATCGACGCCGGCATGGCGTTCGGCACCGGCCGGCACGAGACCACGAAGGGCTGCCTGCTCGCAGTCGCGAAGCTGGCAAGGACGAGGCGGTTCAAGAAGCCGCTCGATGTCGGCACCGGCACCGGCATTCTCGCCTTCGGCATCGCACGGCTCCTCAACGTCAACGTGATTGCCAGCGACAACGACGCGGATGCGGTGCGGGTGGCGAAGGAGAATGCCGAGGTCAACAAGCTCGCCAGGCAGGTGCGCATCCTGAAATCCGACGGCTACCGCGCCAAGGCGATCCGCGACAACGCGCCGTACGACCTCGTCACCGCCAACATCCTCGCCAATCCGCTGATCGAGCTGT
>DATFDU010000475.1:0-6302 GCA_035251915.1 Dongiaceae bacterium
CAAGCTTCTGATCGCCGACGAGCCGACCACCGCGCTCGACGTCACCATCCAGGCGCAGATCCTGGACCTGCTGGTCTCGCTCAGCCGCGACCGCAACATGGCGATGGTCCTCATCACCCACGACATGGGCGTGGTGGCGGAAACCGCGCAGCGCGTGATGGTGATGTACGCCAGCCAGCAGGTGGAGGAACAGCCGGCCGAGCGGCTGTTCGAGCAGCCGCGGCACCCCTATACCGGCGCCCTGCTGGAGGCGCTGCCCGAGCGCGCCAACGACAAGCGGCTGAACACCATTCCCGGCGTGGTGCCCGGCATCGCCGACCGGCCGAGCGGCTGCGTGTTCAATCCGCGCTGCGGCTTTGCCCAGGAACGCTGCCGGATCGAGCGCCCTGCCCTGGAAGCCAAGCTCGGCGCGCGCGTGCGCTGCCATTTCCCGCTCGGCGGGGGTGCCTCGTGAGCGCCGTGGCCGTCACCACCAAAGCGCCTGCTGCCGCCACCGCCAGGCCGGTACTGGAGGCACAGGACCTGCAGCGCCACTACCGCATCGGGCGCGGATGGTTCAAGCCGGCCGCGGTGTTGAAAGCGGTCGCCGGCGCCAGCTTCACGCTGACCGCGGGCCGGACCCTCGCGGTGGTGGGCGAATCGGGCTGCGGCAAGTCGACCTTGGCGCGCATGGTGACGATGATCGAGCGGCCGACCGCCGGGCATCTGATGATCGAGAACACCGACGTGGTTCCCGCCACCAAGCAGGAGCTGCACGCGCTGCGCCCGAAGGTGCAGATGGTGTTCCAGGACCCCTACGGCTCGCTCAACCCGCGCAAGCAGGTCGGCCAGATCCTGGGCGAGCCGCTGGAGATCAACACCGCGAAGTCCGCCAAGGAGCGGATGGAGACAGCGCGCGCGATGATGGCGCGCGTCGGCCTGCGTCCGGAATTCTATACCCGCTATCCGCACATGTTCTCCGGCGGCCAGCGCCAGCGCATCGCGATCGCGCGCGCGCTCATCCTCAATCCCAAGATCGTGGTGGCCGACGAGCCGGTGTCGGCGCTCGACGTCTCGATCCGCGCCCAGGTGCTGAACCTGCTGATGGACCTGCAGGCCGAGTTCAATCTCGCCTATATGTTCATCTCGCACGATCTCAGCGTGGTGCAGCACATCGCCGACGAGCTGATGGTGATGTATCTCGGCCGGCCGGTGGAGCAGGGACCGAAGCAGGTCATCTTCGACGAGCCGCGCCACCCCTATACCCAGGCGCTGCTCGCCGCGACGCCGTCGGTCGACCCCAAGGCCCGGTCCAAGCGGCTGACCGTGAAGGGCGAGCTGCCCTCGCCGATCAACCCGCCGCCGGGCTGCGCCTTCCACCGCCGCTGCCCGTTCGCCACCGAGGTCTGCGGGCTGGAGCGCCCGGAGCTTCGGCCGTTCTCCGGCCGGATGGTCGCCTGCCACCACGCGGAAAAGACTCTCTAACCACCGTTCGATTCGGTCCGATCCAGCGCATCCGTCGTTGTCGCCTCACGCACTTGTGCTGTGACCTGGATCGACGGCCCGCCTACCTCCTGTGCCAGGCTGGGCGGAATCGCCAGATTCCGCCGCTCTTGAAGTCGATTTAGAAACATGGTTGACGTCGGATGAGGTATTTTTGCCACAAACGGGTCCGGCTCCCTCGAAACGGCTGTTGCCGGTCTATGGCTTAATCACCGGAGCTATGCTAACTCATCGGCGGGGCGCGATAATCCAGGCATGGCAGCAAATTTGCCGGCGTTGAGTTACGAACAGTTAACTTGCGCTG
This sequence comes from Dongiaceae bacterium, assembly GCA_035251915.1. GTDB lineage: Bacteria > Pseudomonadota > Alphaproteobacteria > Dongiales > Dongiaceae > Dongia_A. The sequence goes on from DATFDU010000475.1 coordinate 1,787, forward strand.
TGTGACGATCCAGCCACGCGAGGGTGACCAGCGTCCTGGTTGATGGGGTTTCGGCGGCAGGGGTGCCGTCGGATCGTGGGGGCGGTGGAACGGCTCGAGAAGGGCCTGGCCAGACAAGGGCCAACTGCCGACAGAAGGTTGATCGAATGATGCCGCACAAGACGTCCAATTTTCGCGTAGCGCTGATGGCAGCCACGCTCGGGATTTCCGTGCTCGCCGCCGGCTGTGCGACCAAGCCGGATCCCGCGGACACCGCCGCGGTCCAGGCCTATGACGAGGCCAACGACCCGCTCGAGCCGATGAACCGCTACTTCTTCGAGGTCAACCAGTTCCTCGATGAAGTCCTGCTGAAGCCGTTCGCCGGCTGGTATCACGTCGCGCTGCCCGATCCGGCCGAGGATGGCGTGCGCAACTTCCTGCGCAACCTGAAGTCCCCGGTCATCCTGGCGAACGACCTGTTCCAGGGCGAATGGAGCCGCGCCGGCACCACCGTGGCGCGCTTCTTCATCAACTCGACCATCGGCGTCGGCGGCTTCGTCGACGTGGCGAGCATGATGGACATGAACTATCACGAAGAGGATTTCGGCCAGACGCTGGCGGTCTATGGCGCCGGCGAAGGGCCCTACCTCCACCTGCCGATCATCGGTTCCGGCAACCCGCGCGACTATTCGGGCCGCGTGGTCGACTACGCGCTCGATCCGCTGACCTGGGTGGGCTACGCCTACAACGTCTCGGAGATCAACACCGCGCGCACCGCCCTCGAGACGCTCGACACCCGCGCCCGCAACCTCGAAGCGATCGACGAGCTGAAGAAGGGCTCGGTCGACTTCTACGCGACCGTGCGCAGCCTCTATCGCCAGCATCGCAACGACCTGATCCGCAATGGCGAGAGCGAGCAGCAGGCCTCGCAGCAGCAGTTGATCACCGACGAAATGATCCCGGAAGACGGCGATGCGCCGGTCGACTTCAAGGCGGCGCAGGCGGACGATCAGATCACCGTAGCGGAGTAGTCATGCTTACATCGATGTCGACGCGCCGGCTGCTTCTTGCCGCCGGCTTGGCTTTGCTCGGATGGACGCTTGCGCCCGCTGTGCAGGCGTCGGCCGATCCGACCGCCTTCATCAAGGAAGTCAGCAGCAAGGCCATCACCGAGATGGCGCCGGCCGCCAGCGAGACCGACAAGCAGCGCGCCGCCAAGCTGAAGCCGCTGCTCGAGCGGTATTTCGACATGCCGGCGATCGCCCGCTACATGCTGGGCAGCTATTGGCCCAAGGCGACGCCGGAAGAGCAGACCGAGTTCACGGCGGTGGTGACCGATTTCCTCGCCCTCGCCTACGGCAAGCGCTTCGCCAGCTATACCGGCCATGACATGAACATCGGCCGGGTACGCGACGAGGGCGACGGGCGGACCACCGTGTTCTCGACCGTCCAGCTGCCGAGCGGCGAGCCGGCCCGTGTCGACTGGACCATCCAGGCCGCCGGCGACAGCTACAAGATCGCCGACGTGAAGGTCGAAGGCCTCAGCCTCGCGGACACCCATCGCCAGGAATTCGCCTCCGTCATCCACAACAACGGCGGCAGCGTCAGCAAGCTGATCGAGATCCTGAAGAAGAAGGTCGGGAACTGACTTCCTCGCCTCGGCGATAGAGGAAAGGCCGCGGATCGCTCCGCGGCCTTTTGCTGACGCCCCGGCGGATGCGGTCAGGCCAGACGCACCTTGCCGAGGAAATCGGTGACCTCGCTGCGCAGTTCGGAGACCTTCTCCGACACCTTCGCAGCCGCGGTGCCGACTTCGGTCGCCGCGCTGCCGGTCCGGGCAGCGGCGGCCGTCACCCCGTTCACGTTGCGCGCGGCATCCTCCGTGCTGACGGCAGCCTGCTGGACATTGCGGGATATCTCCCTGGTCGCGGCGCCCTGCTCCTCGATCGCCGCCGCGATGGCGGTCGACGCTTCGTCGATCCGCCGGATGACATCGATGATCTCCCGGATCGAATCGACCGATCGCTGCGTCGCAGACTGGATGCCGCCGATCTGGCCGCTGATCTCCTCGGTCGCGCGCGCGGTCTGGTTGGCGAGCGACTTCACCTCGGATGCGACGACAGCAAAGCCCTTGCCTGCCTCGCCGGCGCGGGCCGCCTCGATCGTCGCATTCAGCGCGAGCAGGTTGGTCTGGCCGGCGATATCGTTGATCAGCTGGACGACATCGCCGATCTTCGAGACCGCCTGGACGAGGCTCTGCACCTGCCGGTCCGTGCTTTCGGCGGTGGCGGCGGCCTCGTTGGTGGTGGCGGTCGACTGCGTCACCTGCCGGCTGATCTCCGCGATCGAGGCGGTGAGCTCGTCGCCGGCGGAGGCGACGGTCTGCACGTTGCCCGACGCCTCCTGCGATGCCGCCGCAACCTTCTGGACCAGCTCGGTGGTGTCTTCCGCGATCGTGCTCATGCTGCCAGCGGTGGACCGCATGTCGCCCACCGACTGGTTCAGGCTGGACAGCACGCTCTCGATCTTGGCATCGAAGCCCCGGATCAGGCCATCCAGCGTCTTGGCGCGCGCCTCGCGGTCGGCGCTGACGCGCACCTGCTCGCCCTGCAGCCGGTCGGTCTCGACCAGGTTGGCCTTGAACATCTCGACGGCGCGGGACATCTCGCCGATCTCGTCGCCGCGCGCGCGATCCGGCACCTCGACCGACAGGTCGCGCCGGGTCAGCGCCGCCATCACCTGGCGCTGGCGGTCGAGCGGCCGCAGCACCCTGCCGAAGATCACATAGGCCGTCATGGTCACGGCGGCGATCAGCAGGGCGAGCGCCCCGACCAGCACCAGGCGATAGGCATCGGCGGTCGCGGTTTCGCGCGCGATCGTTCCTGCGGTGCGCTCATCGAGCAGCACGAAGAAATCGTCGATCGGCTTCATGATCTCGGCCTTGAACCCGTGGTATTGCGCCGAGTGCAGCAGGTTGCGGGCCAGCTCCAGGTCCGGCTCGCCCTTCACCGTGTACTGGCCCTGCGCATCCGGGAACAGGCCCTTGACCGCGTTCATCGCCTGCACTTCGAGATTGATGAGGCCGTCCGACTTGCTCTTCGCGTCGTCGAGCTTGGCCAGCTCCTCTGCCGTGAAGCCTGCCTCGCGCATCAGGTCGAGCAGCGAGACCGCGTTGTCGGCGGGACGCGGCACGCTCTCGCCGGCGGCGACGAAATCCCAGTAGATGCGGCTGTACTGCACTGGCCGGGGTTTCTCGCCGGACCGGATGGCGACCACATCGAGATACTGCGCTTCGTACGCCGGATCGCCGGTGACGACGTAGGTCCGCGCCAACCGGGTCAGGTCGTCGGAACTCTGCCGCAACTCGTCGGCAAGAAGATAGGATTCGTATCGGCTCTTCTGGGCTGCCGCGACGGCTTCCTGCTGCTGGGAATAGAGCATGAAGGAAGCGACAAGGCAGATCGCAGCGATCGCGTTCAAAGCGACGATCCCGCTGCACGCGCGACGGATGGTGAGATTCATGATGGACGCTCCAGCCTATTGAAACCTCGCGCACCTTGGCGCGGCTGGACGGTGAACGCTTACTGGGAAATCTCTCCTCGCTACTACGAGGGACAGGTGCTACCGGTTGTCTGCCGGGGCACAGAACCCGAACGCCATTCAATGCGCAGCGGTGCTAACTTCCACCGAGAGGCTTAACGAGGCCTTAATCGAGCCCTGCGTCGCAATCATGCATATGAAGGCTACGATGCAAGGCTGCAGCGCTGCTTGAAATGGATCGGCCGCCAACCGATGCGATTGGCGGCCGAGCATCGCAGACTTCTTTGCGCTAACGGCGCTACGCCGCCTTGTTCGCCGAAGCCTCCAGCACCTGGCCGATGGTCTTCTCGAGGATGTCGAAGCCTTCCCCGATGATCGCGTCCGGCGCCGTCAGCGGCATCAGGAAGCGCAGCACGTTGGCGTTGACGCCGCAGCTGAGGAGGATGAGGCCGTTCTCGCCGGCCTTGTTCACCACCTGCTTGGTGAGGTCGGCGTCCGGCGTGCCGTCCTTGGTGATGAGCTCGCACGCCACCATGGCGCCGAGGCCGCGGATGTCGCCGATGCGGTTGCCGAAGGAGTTGCGGCGCTTCATCTCGGTCAGGCGCTCGATCATGCGCTTGCCGATGACGTTGGCGCGCTCCAGCAGCTTCTCCTCTTCCATCACGTCGAGCACCGCGTTGGCGGCGGCGCAGCCGACCGGCGAGCCGCCATAGGTGCCGCCGAGGCCGCCGGCCGCCGGGGCATCCATGATCTCCGCCTTGCCGGTGACGGCCGAGAGCGGGAAGCCGCCGGCCAGGCTCTTCGCCATGGTGATGAGGTCGGGTGCGACGCCGGAATGCTCGATCGCGAACATCTTGCCGGTGCGCGCGAAGCCGGTCTGGATCTCGTCTGCGATCAGCACGATGCCGTGCTTGTCGCAGATCTGGCGCAACGCGCGCATCAGCTCGAACGGAACGATGTTGAAGCCGCCCTCGCCCTGCACCGGCTCGATGATGAT
>DATFDU010000476.1:0-4066 GCA_035251915.1 Dongiaceae bacterium
CGCGTCGCCGCGCCAACCCTGCCGGAGAGATAGCGGCTGAGGGCCTGCTGCCCTGCCGCGCGCAGCCGCGCCGCACGCTCCTTGCGCACCGGGCCGGCCAGCTGCGGCATGCGCGCCGCCGGCGTGAGGCTGCGCGCCGAATAGGGAAAGACGTGCAGGAAGGCCAGGTCGCAGTCCTCGACCAGCGACAGCGTGTTGGCGAACATCTCTTCGCTTTCGGTCGGGAAGCCGGCGATCAGGTCGGCGCCGAACACGATGTCGGGTCTGAGGTCGCGCACCTCGCGGCAGAAGCGGATCGCGTCATCGCGCAGATGCCGCCGCTTCATGCGCTTCAGGATCATGTCGTCGCCGGCCTGCAGGCTGAGATGCAGATGCGGCATCAGCCGCGGTTCCTCCGCGATCAGGCGCTTCAGGTCCGCATCCACCTCGACCACGTCGATCGAGCTGAGGCGCAGCCGCGGCAAGTCCGGCACCAGCGCCAGCAGCCGCCGGCACAGCTGGCCGAGGCTCGGCTGGCCCGGCAGGTCGCCGCCATAGCCGGTGATGTCCACGCCCGTCAGCACCACTTCCTTGACGCCGTTCTCGGTGAGGGTGCGCACCTGCCCCACCACTTCGCCGATCGGCACCGAGCGGTTGTTGCCGCGGCCGTACGGGATGATGCAGAAGGTGCAGCGGTGATCGCAGCCCTGCTGGATCTCGACGAACGCCCGCGTGCGCTCGGCATAGCCGGAGATCAGGTGCCCGGCCGTCTCCTTGACGCCCATGATGTCGGCGACCGCGACCCGCGGGGCATCCTGGCCGGCGAGGGCGAAGAAGCTCTCCGCCTTCAGCTTCTCCTCGTTGCCGATGACGTGATCGATCTCCGGCATCGCGGCATAGCGGTCGGGCGCGATCTGCACCGCGCAGCCGGTGGCGATGATACGCGCGCCGGGGTTCTCGCGCCGCGCCTTGCGGATCGCCTGGCGCGCCTGGCGCTCGGCCTCTGCCGTCACCGCGCAGGTGTTGACGATGATGGCATCGCCCAGGCCGGCGGCGCTGGCATGGCTGCGCATCACCTCGGTCTCGAAAGCATTGAGGCGGCAGCCGAACGTGATGAGCCTAGGCAACGGCGCGCTCCAGCTCGGCAATGTCGATCTCGCCGCGGAAGCTCTCGGCCCAGCCGCCGGTCATGCGCACATGATTGTCGGGCAGCCATTCGATCAGCAGCTCGCCGCCGTCCAGCACCACCGTCGCGCTGCGGCCGGTCAGCTTGCGCCGCGCCGCCGCGACCAGGGTCGCGCAGGCGCCGCTGCCGCAGGCCTGGGTGATGCCGGCGCTGCGCTCCCACACCCGCATGCGGATGCGCTCGGGCGAGAGGATCTGTGCCACCTCGATGTTGGCGCGCTCCGGGAACAGGCGATGGCGCTCCAGCACCGGACCCAGGCTGGTCAGGTCGACCTGCTCCGCATCGGCCACGAAGAACACCGCATGCGGGTTGCCGACACTGACTCCGACCGGATCGCTCAGCGGCCCGACGCTGACCGGCAGGTGCAGCGTATCGCACGCGTCTGACACCGGGATCTCGCGCCAGTCCAGCTTGACCGGGCCCATGTCGACCGCGATGCGCCCGCCATCGGAGGCTTCGGTATCCAGGAGGCCGGAGATGGTCTCGACGATGGCGTGGCTGGACCTCTTTTCCGCCATCACCTTGGCGGCGACGCAGCGCGTGGCGTTGCCGCAGGCGCCGGCCTCCCCGCCATCGGGATTATGGATGCGCATGAAGACGTCGGCGACCTTCTGCCGCGGCGTCTCCAGCAGGATCAGCTGGTCGCAGCCGATGCCGCGCCGCCGGTCGGCGATCCAGCGCCGCTGGGGCGGGGTGAGCGAAACCGGGCGATCGCGCAGGTCGATCACCACGAAGTCGTTGCCCAAGCCGTGCATTTTCAGGAACGGCAGCGCCGCCATCTGTCATCCTTTGTCCGGTCGCGGCTGGTATATGCGCTGCCCGGCGGCATACGTCCAGAGCCGGGGTTCGGGCGGGCCCGGGCGGCCGGGTTGACCTTGCTGGGCCGCCTCTATATAACCCGCGCCCGAGTTGGACCGATCGATACGGATAAATGTCTCATGGCTCATCATAAATCGGCTGAAAAGCGCATCCGCCAGACGCCCAGGCGTACCCTGCGGAACAAGGCGCGGGTCAGCGAGATCAAGACCGAAGTGAAAAAGGCCGAAACCGCCATCGCCTCGGGCGACAAGGTTGCCGCGGCCGCCGCTCTCAAGGCCGCGCAGCCGGCCATGCAGCGCGGCGTCTCCAAGGGCGTGATGCACCGCAACACGGTCGCCCGCAAGATTTCGCGCCTGACCAAGCGTCTCAAGGCCCTCGGCTGATTGCTACAGCTTCGCGAACCCGATCAGGTTCGGCTGCTAACCACTCGCAATTGTTGCCATCGCCGCGAGGTTCTGCTTCGCGGCGATCGTTATTTCACAGAGCGAGTCAGGCATTACGCCACCCTGCGTTGCGATATTGTGTGATCAATCTCTGTTGCGACTCGGCCACAGTTTGACGAGCATTAACGGTCGTTTTCGCGTTCTCGATTCGGTCATGTTGCGCGTTGGGAGAGCGAGGGTTTACAGTTATCCCCAGCCAAAAACAGGGGTGCCGCGGCCTCTCGGCGGCAGTCGGGCTAGGGACAATAACTTAAAAAAATCAGGCAGATATGCTGCAGGTCAAGATGTTAACGCCCATTCCTCAGACAAGTCCTGGGGCGATGGGCGATGGGATGCCCAATAGCTTGCCTCGCAGGGTCGGCGAAGGTCCTTGTGGCGATGACGCCACAGACCTGTCGACAAGCGGCGACAGGTCTGTGTGGCCGGTTGCGTGGTCGGAAATATGTACCGACACTTTCAATCTTCAGTTGCGCCCTAGTGGCGCCGGATCGGCCTGATTCCAACGGCCGGTCCGGCGAACAGATGACGGCCCCGTCACATAAGGCGGCGGTCATCAATGGTTGAGTCCCGCTTTTTTTGCGTGGGGACGTACGTGATTTTCGAAGAGTGGGCGCAGCGGGTGACAGCATGAGCTACGCGGGGGACGTATCGCCGACCGAGGCTTGGCAGGGGCTCGTGCAAGACCCCAAGGCCGTGCTGATCGATGTGCGCACGCAGCCGGAATGGAATTTCGTCGGGATTCCCGACCTGCGCAGCCTGGGCAAGAAGACCGGGTTCGTCTGCTGGCAGGTCTATCCGCAAATGCAGGTGGATCCAGATTTCGTCGCCCGGGTCGAGCAGCTGACCGGCGGCGACAAGAGCGCGCCGCTTTATTTCATCTGCCGCAGCGGTGCGCGCTCCAGGTCGGCCGCGCAGGCGCTGACCGCGGCGGGCTACGACAAGTGTTTCAACGTCGCCGGTGGCTTCGAGGGGGACGTCGACAGTCAGGGCCATCGCGGCAAGTCCAATGGCTGGAAGGCCAGCAATCTGCCGTGGGTCCAGCAATGAACGCGCGCACGCAAGATTATCGGGGGTCGGCAATGGCGGAATTGAACAGCGATTCCATGCTCAATGCGCAATGGGCGCGGGTGCGTGGTCGGCTGCGGGCGGAGTTCGGCGAGGCTACCTTCCGATCTTGGTTGAAGCCGCTCAATCTTGCCGGCAAGCGGGGCCCCGATCTGCGGGTCTCGGTGCCGTCGCGCTTCATGCGCGACTGGGTCGCCACCCACTATGCCGACCGCCTGAAGGCCTTGTGGAGCTCGGAGAACCCCGAGGTTCGCACCGTCGAGGTGATCGTCGACACCCACCGCCCGCTGCCGGAGCTCGACCTCGACAATCTCGACGACGCCGCCAATGAGGATGCGCCGGTCGCCACCTCGCCGGTCCCGGCAACCCCGGTGCGCGACGATGACAGCGTCGAAAGCGTGTCCGCGCCGCTCGATCCGCGTCTCACCTTCGAGAATTTCGTGGTCGGCAAGTCGAACGAGCTGGCGCACGCCGCGGCCCTGCGCGTGGCGGAGGCCGACAACGTGCCGTTCAACCCGTTGTTCCTCTATGGCGGCGTCGGCCTCGGCAAGACCCACCTGATGAACGCCATCGC
>DATFDU010000477.1:0-3916 GCA_035251915.1 Dongiaceae bacterium
CTCCGACTTCCAGGCGGCGGCGAGGTCGGCATCCGCGAAGTAGTCGGTGCGATAGTTGAAATTGTGGCAGTCGCCGTCGATCGAGATGCGATAGGTCTTGCCTTCCCAGGTGCCGACCGGCGCCTTCAGATAGCCGACATAGTCGTCCATCTCGATCTGCGCCTTGACCCAGTCGGGCATCTCGGAAGCGAGGCCCTTGCCGCAGACATCGCCCTCGAAGGGCGCGCCCATCTCGATGATATCGAAATCGACGGTGCCGGTGGCGATCGCCTGCTGGAGGCGCGGGTTGTAGTCGGCCTGCGCCAGGTCGATCCAGTTGATCTTCGCGCCGGTATAGGCCTCCCACGGCTTGAGGAAGCCGCGGAACAGCAGGTTGTGGAGGTTCTGGTTGTTGAGGCCCATGAAGGTCAACTCAACGCCCTTGAACTCGCCTTCCTGAACCGTCGCCTTGGTGGAGCCGAGCGTGAGTTCGCCGACCTTCTGCCAGTCGGCATCGGTCGGCGATCCCTTGTTGACGCCCGGGATCTGCAGCAGGTCCGCGCGCAGATCGGCGCGCGCCGGCTTCGGCAGCGCGCTCACGCCCGCGACGCCGAGCGCAGCGGCGGCAGCGCCGCCCTTCAGCACGGTGCGACGGGTAAGCAGATTGTAGAGTTCGACTTTCATCTGGATTCTCCTCCCCTTGGCGCCCGTGCGATGAAACGTTGTACCGGCTGGGCTCGGGCAACGACCGCGAGCGACTTCTGACCTCGCGGTCCCCGGCACAACTTCTTGTTTGAAGGACGCGGTGCAAAGTATGCAAACCGCGGATAGGGTTGTCAATTAAGCCCCGGTTGCGAAGCCCTGAACCGCCGTCACAAGGCCGTGCCCAGTGGCGATTGGTTCGCGCGCCTTGGTTCGCGGGGCAGCGCCGCTATTGCAGGCGCTGACCCGAGGCCGCGTCGAACAGATGGACCGATGAAAGATTGGGCGCGACCGACAGCACCTCTCCCGGCCGGGCGGAGATGCGCTCGCGGAACACGCCGACGATCTTCTGCCCGGCCAGGCGCGCCACCACCTGGGTCTCCGAACCGGTCGGCTCGATGACCGTGATCTCGGTCTTCACCGGTCCGCCGAGCGCCAGGTGCTCCGGCCGGAAGCCATAGATCGCTTTCCGCCCGTCGCTGTTGCCCGGCACGCTGCCGAGCGGCAGGCGCGTGCCGTCGTCCGCTTCGAACGCCGGCGTCGCGCCCGGACGGATCACGCCCTGGATCATATTCATGGCCGGCGAACCGATGAATCCGGCGACGAACAGGTTGGCCGGCCGGTCATAGAGCTCGAGCGGCGAGCCGATCTGCTCGACCACGCCGTCATGCAGCACCACGATCTTGTCGGCCATGGTCATGGCTTCCACCTGATCGTGGGTGACGTAGACCGTGGTGGTCTTCAGCCGCTGGTGCAGCTCCTTGATCTCGGCGCGCATCTGCACGCGCAGCTTGGCATCGAGGTTGGACAGCGGCTCGTCGAACAGGAAGACTTTCGGATCGCGCACGATCGCCCGCCCCATCGCCACGCGCTGCCGCTGGCCCCCGGACAGCTGGCGCGGATAGCGCTCGAGATAGGGGACGAGGCCCAGGATCTCCGCCGCACGCCGCACCCGCTCGGCAATCTGCTGCCTGGGCACCCGGCGCATCTGCAGCGCGAAGCCCATGTTGTCGGCGACGTTCTTGTGCGGATAGAGCGCGTAGTTCTGGAACACCATGGCGATGTCGCGGTCCTTGGGCTCAAGGTCGTTGACGACCTTGGAATCGATCTTGATATCGCCCTTGGTGATCGGCTCCAGCCCCGCGATCATGCGCAGCAGGGTCGACTTGCCGCAGCCCGATGGTCCGACCAGCGCCACGAACTCGCCGTCGCTGATGCCGATGGAGACGCCGTGGATGACCTCGTGCTCGCCATAGGCCTTGCGCACGTCCACCAAATCGACCGCCGCCATGAACTACGCCTCCGTGGTGTTCTTCTGACTTTTTTGGAGCGGCAACACTAAGCCAAGGCGTCCGGGCCGTCGAGGGCGACCTGCGGCCCGGTCCCGATCCTGCTTGACAAATGTCGGGCAAATTCCGAACCTGTCAGATGTCAGACCAATTCTGGATTCAACATGAACAAGCCGGCCATCGCGCTGAAGCCGCTGCCGTCTGCCGACCGGGCCGAAGGCGTGATGAGCGCGCTGGCGGGCTATATTGCGCGCGCGCGGCTGAAGCCCGGCCAACGCCTGCCGGCGGAGCGCGAGCTGATGGAGGCGCTGGCGGTCGGCCGCTCGACCGTGCGCGAGGTGATCCGGCAATTGCAGGCGCTCGGCATCGTCGAATCGCGGCGCGGCAGCGGCACCTACCTGCTGCGCAGCGTCTCGGCCGACACCATCCACGTGCCGCTGTCGATCAACACCACGCATCTGCGCGATGCCCTGCTGCAGACGCTGGACGTCCGGCGCGGTTTGGAAGTCGAGGCAAGCGCGCTGGCGGCGCTGCGCCGCAACGCCAAGGACCTCAAGATCATCGAGCGCAGGCTGGAGGCGATGGAGGCGGTGCATCACGAAAAGGGCACGGCCGGCCGCGAGGACCTCGCTTTCCACCTCGCGATCTACGACGCCACGCACAACCCGCTGTTCACGCAGCTGCTGGAGCAGATGCGCGAAGCGTTCGAGAGCTTCTGGGACAAGCCGTTCGACCGCGCCGACTTCGCGCGCCGGTCATTCCCGTTCCACCGCGAGCTGTTCGACACCATCGCGGCGCGCGATGACGATGGCGCGCGGGAGAAAACGCTGGCGATCCTTGCGATCGTCGAAGAGGACATCAAGGAAATGTCGCAATGACCAATGCCGACGACCTGTTCGATCTGGCTTCGCTTGCCGTCGCGCACGACGACGCGAACGCCTTCGATGCGGTGGTGCCGCCGATCGTGCAGACCTCGCTCTTCACCTTCTCGAGCTATGCCGAGATGGAGGAGACCTATCGCGGCCTAAAGGTGCGCCCGACCTATTCGCGCGGTCTCAACCCCACGGTCCGCATGTTCGAGGAAAAGCTGGCGCAGCTCGAGGGTGCGGAGGATGCGCTCGGCTTCGGCAGCGGCATGGCGGCGATTTCCTCCACCATCCTCACCTTCGTGAAGCCGGGCGACCGCATCCTCTGCGTCAGGCATTGCTATCCCGATACCTATCGGCTGAATGAAACCCTGTTGAAACGCTTCGGCGTGGCCACGGACTATGTGGATGGCCGCGACGGGGATGCCGTCGCGAAGGCGCTGCCGGGCGCCGCGCTGTTCTACATGGAGAGCCCAGCCAGCTGGATCTTCGATACCCACGACATCCGTGCGCTGTCCGCGCTTGCCAAGCGGCACAATGTCCTGACCGTGATCGACAACAGCTGGGCCAGCCCCGTCTTCCAGCGTCCGGTCACCATGGGCGTCGATCTCGTCCTGCACTCGGCCTCGAAATATCTCGGCGGCCATAGCGATGTGGTGGCGGGCGTGGTCGCGGGATCGAGGAACCTCATCGGCCAGATCCGCTCAGCGACGCTCCCTTATCTCGGCGGCAAGCTGTCACCCTTCGACGCCTGGCTGCTGCTGCGCGGCCTGCGCACGCTGCCGATCCGCATGCGGGCGCATGAAGCCGCCGGCATTTCGATTGCACGGCGGCTGGCGGCGCACGATGCGGTGGCGCGCGTCCATCATCCCGGCCTTGGCAACCACCTGCCGGACGGCCTCACCGGGACCTCCGGCCTGTTCTCGTTCGAGTTCAAGCCGGGCATCGATATTCCCGCCTTCGCCGACAAGCTGCGCCTGTTCAAGCTGGGCGTCAGCTGGGGCGGTCACGAGAGCCTGGTGGTCCCTGCCGAAGTGGTGCGCAAGCAGGCGGCCGGACCCAACTCCGCCATCGATTTCG
>DATFDU010000478.1:0-2875 GCA_035251915.1 Dongiaceae bacterium
GGCACGTTGCCGATGGTGTTGCTGAGCACCAGCGCCAGCGGCGACAGCAAGGACACGCGATCCGGCAGCAGGCCGGCGCCCTCCAGGCTGCGCATCGCCTGCTCCGCCAGGCCGGTGCGTGCGAACGCGTCGTTCACCACGAACAGGCCCGCGAACAGGATCAGCAACGGCAGGTCGATCTCGTCCAGCAGCTGGCGGGTCACGAACTTGCGGCTCACGATCAGGCAGGCGGCGACCAGCAGCGCGGAGATCTCGCGCGGCAGCGGCGTGGTGAAGAGGACGAGCAGGACCAGCAATGCCACGCCGCAGACGCCGGTCGCGCGCCGGTCGAACTGCGGCACGCTGACCGCCGTTGCGGCCGTCTCCGCCTGCAGGCTGCCGCGCCAGATCCAGGCGATGCAGGCGAACGAGATGACGAGGCCAAGGACTGACGGCACGATCGCCGCCGCGAAATACGACCAGAAGCCGAGGCCGCCGACCTGCCCGATCATGATGTTCTGCGGATTGCCGATGAGGGTCGCAGCCGATCCGGCGTTGCTGGCAGCGGCGAGGCCGAACAGGAACGGCCGCGCATCCAGCTGGCGCGCGGCGAGGCCGGCGCACAACAGCGGCGTCATGGCGAACACCACGATGTCGTTGACCAGGAAGGCCGACAGCACGCCGCCGATGGCGATGGTGAGGGCCAGCAGCCGCAGCGGCTGGCCCGCCTGCCGCGCGATCCACGCCGCCGCCGCGTCGTAGAACCCGGCGGCGCCGACCCGTGCCGACAGGATCATGAGACCGGCGAGGAGGAGGAGGGTCGGGAAGTGGATCGCTGCCGCGATCTCGCGGCCCGGAACGGCGCCGGCGGCAACCAGCACGACCGCGACGATCATCGCGATGCCGGTGCGGTCGACCCGCGATCCCGGCACGCGCCCCAGCGCCATGCCGATATAGGTCAGCGCGAACAGGATGGTGATGAAGAGAGTCATTGGCCGCCGACAGCCTCACCCCAATGGGCTGCGAGCCTTCCCCTGCCGCCCCTGGCCGCAGGGCTCGCATAGAATCGAGCCTATTGCAATCCGACCTTGCTGCGGGCGTGGGCTTCCTGCGCGGCTTTCAGGTGCGCCTCGATGAAGTCCTTGGCGTGGCCGGCCAAATCCCGCCCGTCGGTCCACAGGTTGCGCCAGATGGCGAGGATGCCGGACAGCGGCTGGTTCACCACCGCGGAGGAGAAGGATTCGAAGGTGATCGGGCCGTGATACTCGGCCTTGGCGAGGCCACGGAACACGCGGTCGAAGTCCAGCGAGCCGGCGCCGAGATAGCCGCGGTTGGATTCGCCGATGTGGAAGTAGCCGAGCATCGGCCCGGTTTCGACGATCGCCGCCTCGATGTCGGCCTCCTCGATGTGCATGTGGTAGGTGTCGAGGTGCACCTTGATGTTGGACGCGCCGACCTGGTGGCAGAAATCGACCGCCTGGGCCGCGGTGTTGAGCACGTTGCTCTCATAGCGGTTCACCACTTCCATCCCGATGGTGATGTTGCTCTTGGCCGCCTCGGCGCAGAAGCGGCGGATGGCGTCGATCGAGCCCTGGATGCCCTTCTCGGTCGGCGGCACGAAATATTTCTGGAACGCGGAATAGAGGATGCCGCAGACATGGCTCGCGCCGATGTCGCGCGCCACGCGCAATGCGTCCATCAGCAGCGCTTCGCCGCGCTTGATCTTGTTCGGATCGCCGCTGGAGATGTCGCCGGCGGCATCGAGGCCGAGCGACATGGTGACGCCGAGCTTGTTCTGCTCGAGCGTGCGGCGGGTAAAATCGACGTCGATCGATTTGGGGTCGAGCGCGGGAATCTCGATCAGGTCATAGCCGAGGTCCGCAGTCTGACTGATCGCCTTGGCGCACTCCTCATGGCTCCAGCCGCCGACCCACACCAGCGCGTGCACGCCGAGCTTGTTCATGGATTCCTCCCAAGGCCGGCGAGGCCGCCGGCGAAACGTTTTTTAATAGCGCCATCAACCGCCCTCTGCCAACCGAAGCAACGGCTCTAAATCGATTTACACAAACGGCTGCCCGCGGTCAATGTGCGGCTGCCCGCCGCCGCTAAGCGGTTGGAGCACTTTTATAAGGCGGGTGCCGCGAGGGGTGCGGTGGCGTCAGCCTGCCGCCGCTTCCTGCAGCTCCGTTTCGGCGACCTCGGCAGCCGTCCGCTGCGGACGCCCGAGGCTGGCATAGCGGAAGCCGAGCTGGAGGAGCTCATCGGGCCGGTAGATATTGCGCAGATCCACGATGTTGGCTGCCCGCATGATGGTCTTGATGCGCTTCAGGTCGAGCGCGCGATACGAGTTCCACTCGGTCAGGATGACCAGCACGTCGGCGCCCGCAATCGCATCATAGGCGTCGTCGCGGTAGCCGAGGTCGGGCATCAGCTTCTTCGCCTCTTCCATGCCGACCGGATCGTGCGCCTGCACCTTGGCGCCGCGCTTCACGAGCTCGGGCAGGATGACGAGGCTCGGCGAGTCGCGCATGTCGTCGGTGTTCGGCTTGAAGGTGAGGCCGAGGGCCGCCACCGTCTTGCCTGCCACCGATCCGCCGAGCGCGGCGGCAATATGCTCGACCATCTGATGCTTGCGCGCGTCGTTGAAGTCGACCGTGGTTTCGATCAGGGACATCGGCGCCCCGGCATCGCGCGCCGTCTTCACCAGCGCCAGCGTGTCCTTGGGGAAGCAGGAGCCGCCGTAGCCGGGCCCCGGATGCAAAAACTTCGGACCGATGCGGCCGTCGAGCCCGATGCCGCGCGCCACGTCGTGCACGTCGGCGCCGACCTTGTCGCACAGATCGGAGACCTGGTTGATGTAGGAGATCTTCATCGCCAGGAACGCGTTGGCGGCATA
>DATFDU010000479.1:0-9295 GCA_035251915.1 Dongiaceae bacterium
CAGCAGCAGGTTGCGCTCGCGCAGCGGGATCTCCAGCCGCTCGGACAGGTGCAGCACCATGTCCCGGCTGGGCAAGGCCCGGCCGGTCTCCAGGAAACTGAGATGGCGGGTGGAGATCTCCGCCTCCGACGCAAGGTCGAGCTGGCTGAGACGCCGGCGCTGGCGCCATTCCCGCAACAAGGCGCCGACCGGCTGGACGATCTGTGTCATGGGGCGACCATAGCGCAGCGTCGCGCATGGCTCCAATTACCTCCGACGTAATCGACGCGCCGCCCATTCCGCACGATGTTCCGACTGCCGCTGCGCAAGTGCGGCTGAACGAATGGAGGTCGCTATGTTCAAGGACTGGTCCCTGCTGCGCCTGGCGCTGCTGGCCGACGCCGTCGCCAGCGGCGCGATGGGCGCTCTGCTCGCCGCTGCCGCGGAACCGCTGGCCGAATGGTCCGGGCTGCCGCTTGCGCTGCTGCGCGAGGTCGGGTTGCTGCTGATCCCCTATGCCGCCCTGCTCGGCTATCTGGCCACGCGCCACACGACGCCGCGCCGGCCGGCGCAGGTCATCGTCGCCGGCAATGTGCTGTGGGCGGTGAGCAGCGTCGCGTTGCTGGTGTCCGGTCTGGTCGCGCCGACCGTACTCGGCACAGCGTTCGTCATCGCCCAGGCATTGATCGTCGCAATCCTGGCGGAGCTTCAGCTCCTCGGCCTCAGGCGACAGCGCCTCGCCGCGGCCTGAGCCATCACGGCATCGGACGCGGTGTCGTCACCGTCTTGCCGTCATAGCTGCCGGTGATGGTCATCGCGTCCGTTGTCGTGTTGTGGCGGTAGGTGATCTGCCCCTGGTGCCCACCGCTGACCGCGAGGTCGAGGGTCAGCCCGACAGCCTCCGCGCCCTCCTCGATCTGCGTGCCGCTGCCGTCCAGCACCAGGCCCTGCCACCAGGCGCACTTGCTGAAGGTGTAGGCGGTGCCCTCCTCCGCGGCGCTCACCTCCACCACGCCGCCGAAGTCGCAGCCGACGGCAAGCGGGTCGCCGCCGTCCCAGTTGGCGAGCTCCGGCGACTGCGCGATCTCGGTCTCCACCGCCCGCGCCACCTGGAATGCATCGCCGGCCGCCGCATCGGTCAGAGCCAGTGCTGCATAGGTGCCGATCAGATCCTGGGTGCAGACCTGCTCCTTCTCCTCCGGCGGCGTGCCATCGAACATCAGCGCGAACACGATCTCGTCCGGACAGCTGAGCCCGCGGCCCCAGATCACGTGCGGCCCGTTCTCCATCGCCACCATGTAGCCGTTCTTGGCGTTGTCCAAGATTGGATAGGACATGGTGATGGGCGTGATCGGGTCGGCGTCGGCGTTGAGGATGAGGGTCGGGAATTCGCCGCCGGCATAGGGCTTCGGCCGCGCACTCGATCCACGCTTCGGCCAGAACGCGCACGCCAGGCGCTCGGCGAAATAGGCCCGCAGCAGGCGCGGCGCGCGCGGCGCGAACGCCTTGGCCCGCTCGATCACCGCACGGGCGGTCGCCTCGCCGTCGTCCGTCCCTTCGCCGTAGTCGGTGCAGGTGATTGCGTAGTAGGCGGCGCCGAACCAGGCCGGGTCCGGCACGCCCTCCTCGGTCTCGGGGTCGATCTGCAGATTCGAATAGGCGAGGCGCAGCATCGGCAGCCGTTCGCCTCGTGATGCCGCTGCCAGCGCGCGCAGGAAGGTCGCGCGGTCGTCCGGGCCATAGAGCGCATAGAACGCATTGGCCTCCAGCATGGCCGATGTCAGCTGGCGCTTGGCGGTGGTGCCGTCGCCGCGCGGAAAATCGACCTCGACCGGCAGCTTCGCGGCCAAAGCATCGTACGCCGCGGCGGCATCGCCCTGCATGTCCTTGGCGCAGGCCGCGATGTCGGCGCAGGCAGCGAGCACGCGCGTCAGGATCTTCTCGGCGGCATCGGTGTAGGACGCGTAATAGCCGTCGAAATCGAGCGCCAGGTCCACGACGCCGTCGAGCACCACGCCCTTGACCGCGGTCGGATACACCGTGGCGTAACGCTGGGAGAATTGCGTGCCGTAGCTTTCGCCGTAGATCCACACCTTCGGCGCGCCGATCTTCTGCCGGAACTCCTCCAGGTCGCGGATCGCCACCTCGGTGTCGACGAACCCCAGCAGGTTGCGCGATTTCAGCTGCGCCGCGCAATCGGTGGCGAACGTCCGGGCGGCGGCGATCGCCTCGTCCGGCCGGTCGAGGCTGAGCTCCGCCATGTCGAAGACGCCCTGCGCCTTGGGGCATTCGAGGCCGTGATCGGGGCCGACGCCGCGCTGGTCGAAGAACACGATGTCCAGGTTCTCGGTCAGGCGCGCATCGAACGCCGAGAGGTAATCGTCCGCCACGGCGATCCCGCTGCCGCCCGGCCCGCCCACCACGTAGATGAGGATGCCCTTGCTCTCGCCGCTGGCGAAGCTGACCGAATGCTCGATCCTGATCGTGGGGCCGGTGTTGGCGCGGTAGTCGACCGGCACCTCGACCGACACGCAGGTCAGGTTCCCGACGCGGCAGGGTTGGCCGCCCAGCGCGTCGATGGTCGCTTTCAGCGTGTCGGCCGCGCTCGCCGCACCGCTAAGCCATGGACCGAACAACGCCACCGCCGCGAGCCGAGTGATGCGCATCACGTCTCCCCGGAAATCAAAGCCCCATCAGCGCCCTCGTTCCCCCTGGCCGAGCCTATCCTGCAACCGGAACGGTCGCAACGCGGGCTTGCGCTGACGGCCGATTCATGGCTCAACTCCTGCTCTGGACTCCTGCTAAGCGATTGCAACGGTTCGGCAAGCGAGGCCGTCATGACGATGATGCAGTATCGCAATCTGGCGTTGGGCATGGGCCTGCTCGTTGGGCTGGCGCCGTTGCCCGCATGGGCCAAGCTCGGCGATGCCGCCGGCGTGACCGGCGCGGTCCAAGGCGAAGCCCGGCTCGAATCGCCCGCCCGCCAGACCACGGTCGAGCAGGTCGCCAGCGGCGAAGACGTGGTGATGGGCGATGCGGTCAGCACGCGCACCAAGTCGCGGCTGCAGATCATGCTGCTGGACCAGACCGCGATCACCATGGGCGAGAACGCCTCGCTGGTGATCGACGAGTTCGTCTACGACCCGGAGAATGCGGATTCGGCCTTGGCCGCGTCGGTGGCGCAGGGCGCGTTCCGGCTGGTGACCGGCGGGGTCGCGCGCAACAATCCCGAAGGCACCAAGGTGAAGCTGCCGAGCGCCGTGCTCACCATCCGCGGCACCACCACCGAAGGCAATTGCGATTCGACCGGCTGCATCGTCGTGCTCAGCGGCACCGGCGACCAGAACTCCGCCGGCAAGAAACCGAGCCAGGTCCTGATCGAATCCGACAAGGGCAGCAAGGTGCTGAAGCGCGCCGGCTTCTTCGTGCTGATCAGCCCGGACGGAACGATCACCGAGCCGGAGCGCCTCGACGATGAGGCGGCGAGCCGGCTGGCGGGTTTGTTCGATCCGCTGACCGGCCCGGGCGGACAAGGCGATTATCTGGGCGGCCGCCAGCTGGTCGACGCGTCCGGCCAGCCGACCGCCGATGCCACGCCCTTTGTCGAGGATATCGACGACGTCTACGGCGAAGTCGTTCCGCTGGAGGACATCGGCCTCGACGCCACCACCAACCTGCCGAGCGGCCAGCTCACCTATTCCACCACGTTGATTCCGATGAGCGGTCCGGGCGCGGTCGGAGATTACCAGTTCAACTATTCGCTCGACCTTGGAAGCCGGGAGTTCAACGGGCTGGTGCAATTCAACGTCATCGGCACGCTGATCAATCAGAGCGGGTCATTCGAGCTGCAGCACAATCCGTTCAATGACGGGTTCAGCAATATCCACGAGTCCGGGCAGGTGCTCGACACCACCGCCGTCGATTCCATCGCCATCGACTATTCGATCGGCCCCAACCAGATCGACAGCGTCGTCTCCTATACCGGCCCGCAGAGCATCGGCGGCCCGGTGACCGTCACGGGAGCCGGCCCGGTACCGATCGTGCCCTAGCGCAACACGGAGTTTCCCCTGTTCCATCCAGATCGCGACTTTAACCAGCCGCGGCGTTCCGCGGTGATCGCGGAGCGCGGCGCAGCCGCAACCGCCCATCCGCTCGCCACCTTGATCGCCATCGACATTCTGCGCGCCGGTGGCAATGCCGTGGACGCCGCGATCGCCGCCGCCGCCGCGCTCGGCGTCGTCGAGCCCGCGATGACCGGCATCGGCGGCGACTGCTTCGTGCTGATCGCGCCCAAGGGCGGCGACAAGGTCATCGCCTATAACGGCGCCGGCCGCGCTCCCGCCGCCGCCAGCGCCGAGTGGTTCCTCGATCGCGGCATCGGCCAGATCTCGCCCGACAGCGTGCATTCGGTGACGGTGCCGGGCGCGGTCGAAGCCTGGTGCCGCCTTGCCGAGGAGCACGGCAAGCTCGGCATCGACCGGCTGCTGCAGCCGGCGATCGACCTCGCCGCCAAGGGCTTCCCGGTCGCATCCAAGGTCGCCGCCGACTGGCGCCGCAACGTCGACCGGCTGCGCGTCGATCCGGCAGCGCGCGCCATGCTGCTGCCCAAGGGCAAGGCGCCGAGCGCCGGCGACCGCATCGCCTTCCCCGCCCTCGCCAAGGCCATGAAGGCGATCGCGCGCGACGGCGCCGATGCCTTCTACCGCGGCTGGATCGCCGACGACATCGTGCGCCGGCTGCGCGCCGAGGGCAGCCTGCACACGCGCGAGGATTTCGCGCGCCATCGCGGCGATTACGCCGACCCGATCTCGACTGGCTATCGCGGCACCCGCGTCTGGGAATGCCCGCCGCCAGGCCAAGGGCTGACCGCGCTGCTGCTGTTCAACATCCTCTCCGAAGCGCCGCTGGCCGCGGAGCCCCTATCCGCGGATCGCTTCCACACGCAGATCGAGGCGAGCAAGCTGGCCTATGCCGAGCGCGACCGGCACATCGCCGATCCAGAGCACGTGCGCGTTCCGGTGAAGCGGCTGTTGGCCCGCGCGCACGCCAAGCGGCTCGCCGCCGCGATCGACCCGGCGCGTGCCATGACCAATCTGCCGGCGCACCTGCTGCTGCCGCATCCGGACACGACGTACCTCACCGTGATCGATAAGGACCGCACCGCCGTCAGCTTCATCAATTCGATCTATCATGGCTTCGGTAGCGCCCGCGTGGCGCCCAGAAGCGGCGTGGTGCTGCAGAACCGCGGCGCCTGCTTCGTGGTCGATCCCGGCCACCCCAATTGCATCGGTCCATCCAAGCGCCCGATGCACACCATCATCCCGGCCATGGCCACCAGGGGCGGCAAGGCGCTCGTCTCCTTCGCCGTGATGGGCGGCCACTACCAGCCGGTGGGCCAGGCTCAGGTCCTCGGCAACATGCTGGACTACGGCATGGACCCGCAGACCGCCCTCGACCTCCCACGCCTGTTCTTCGAGGACGGCGGCGTGACGACCGAGGCCGGCATTCCCGATGCCGTGCGGCGCGAGCTCATCGCCCGCGGCCATCGCATCGTACCGGCCGAGGCTGACGAGCCGCTGGGCGGCGGCCAGGCCATCGCCATCGACTGGAAGCGCGGTGTGCTGATCGCCGGCTCGGAACCGCGCAAGGACGGCTTGGCCCTCGGCTATTGAGATTTCTGGCTGTGAACCGGACCACAGAGTTAACCAATCTCTAGGCTTTTTGAGATTGTATTAACGATAAGCCTGTGGCACGGTTCGGGAACGAGAGCGCCAGTGGGGGCATTCTCTAGTTGAACCAGTAGGTTAGGCTCCGATCCCCAAAAGGATCCGAGCTGTGGTCGCAAACCGGGGGACGTTTTGCGGCCGGGCCATCCGATCTTTCGAGACCGCGCTGGAGCCGGGTGACCGGCACCAGGGCCGAGGGAGAATGGGACGTATGACCGACCAGAGCTCGATCCCCGATTCCGTGGATCCGACTTTTTCCGGCACGCTGCTCGGCCGCCGCCGGGTGCTGGCGTTCGGCCTGGGCGCCGCTGCGCTTGCCATTGCCAGCCCGCTGAAGGGTGCCCTTGCCGCCGTGCCGCAGAACGGCGAACGCACCCTCGGACTTGTCAGCCTGCACACCAACGAAAAGCTCAGGGCGACCTATTGGCGCAACGGCGTCTATGACACCGGCGCGCTGAAAGACATCGACTACGTGCTGCGTGACCATCGCAGCGGCGAAGTCGCCCGCATGGATCCGAACCTCCTCGACCTGCTGGTCGAGTTGCATCGCCGCGCCGGCAGCCGCAAGGCGTTCCAGGTCATCTCCGGCTACCGCTCGCACAAGACCAACGCCATGCTCGCTTCCGCCAGCGGCGGCGTCGCCAAGCGCAGCCTGCATATGGATGCCAAGGCGATCGACATCCGTCTGCACGACGTCGCGCTGAGCGATCTGCGCCAGGCGGCGCTGGGCATGAAGGCCGGCGGGGTCGGCTACTACAAGAAATCCGACTTCGTCCACGTCGACACCGGCCGCGTCCGCCAGTGGTAGCACCCTAGCCGGACCGATATCGCGGTCCGGCGGACCGCATTGCCGAGGCGTTAACCATCTTTTCACCATACCCTGCCATGATTCCGCTGGGATTCCAGTGATTTCAGAGGTTAGGCTTCGTTCATGGATGATCTGACGGAACTCCAATCGCGGGTGGCCGCAGCTCAGGAGCGCCTGCAGCAGAGCGCCGAGGAAGAGCGGCGCTATGGCCTGCGCCTCAACGACATCGTCTCGATCGTCGAAGGCTCGCTTGCGCGCCAGCGCGACGAGGTCGAGAAACTGAAGGGCGAAGTGGTCGAGCTGCGCACCGCGCTCGGCAAGCTCAGCGGCGAGCGCGACGAAGCCAAGGGCGCGCTCATCCAGGCCCATGCCGCTCTCAGCGCGGCCCAGGCGCGGCTCGGCCAGCGCGAGGTGCAGAACGAGCAATTGCGCCGCATGCTGATGGAGATGCTCGCCGCGGTCGAAGGCCGCAAGCCGCACGCCGTCCAGGACGTGGTGCGCCGGCTCGAAGGCGGCATCCAGTCCCTGATCAAGCAGGAGCATACGTCGGAGCCGGAGATCGCCGCGCCCGCGCCCGAGAGCCATGCGCCGCGCAGCGCCGCTGCATCCGCCGTCGCGCCGCGCCGGCTGACGGTGGTTGCGACTGTCAGCAAGTCGAACGAGACCACCGGCCAGCTTGCGCTCGCGCAGCAACCTGAGGAAACGCCGATCGCGGAAGCGGCGGCGGTGGAAGATCTCGAGAAGCCGGTCGCGGCGGCCGAGAACGAACCAGAGTCGGTGTCCGACGTCGCCATGAGCGAAGCCGGCGACATCGTCGCAGAGCCGGATGCCGAGCCCAGCCCGCGGGAGCAGGAGCTGGTGAATGCCCTGCTCGATGCCGAACGCAAGCTGATCGAGGCCGAGGCGCTGGGCGGCGCGGCCAATGCCAATTCGCCGGTGGCGGAGATCATCCGCCGCATCAGCCAGCGCACCCGCGAGATCAACGAGCAGGCGCCGCAGAGCTAGTACTGGCCGCCAGCCAGGAACATCCGATCTTTCCCGACGTTGAGCCCTGGCACGCGCCGCGTGCTGATGCGTTTTCGCGCGCGAAGCCGTAGACTTGCGCCGAACCGGGCGAAAGGAACTCGATCATGCGATGGAAAGGACGCCGGCAGAGCAGCAACATCGAAGACCGTCGCGGGATGGGCGGCGGCATGGGCGGCATGGGCGGCATGCGCTTCCCGGGCGGACTTGGTGGCGGCATCGGCCGTGGAGGGCGGCGCGGTGGCATCGGCATCTTCGGCATCCTCATCCTGCTCGGCATCGCCTGGCTGATGGGTATCAACCCGCTTGCCCTGTTGTCGGGCGAACTCGGCGGCGGTGGCGGTTACGTCGAGGAGCAGCAAGCCGCCGGTGGCGGCACCTTCTCGAGCCCGCAGGAAGAAGAGCTGAAAGAATTCGTCGCCGTCGTGCTGGCCGAGACCGAGGACACCTGGAACCGGATTCTGCCGCAGATCGGCACGGACTATCGCGAGCCCACGCTGGTGCTGTTCTCCGGCGGCGCGCAGTCTGGCTGCGGCTTCGCACAGTCGGCGGTCGGACCGTTCTATTGCCCCGCGGACGAGAAGGTCTATATCGACCTCAGTTTCTTCGACGAGCTGTCGCGCCGCTTCGGCGCACCGGGCGACTTCGCGCAGGCTTATGTGATCGCGCACGAGGTCGGGCACCACGTGCAGACCGTGCTTGGCGTCGAGGAGCAGGTTCGCAAGGCGCGCGCCAATATGAGCGAAAGCGAAGGCAATGCGCTGTCGGTGCGGGTCGAGCTGCAGGCCGATTGCTTCTCCGGCGTATGGGCCCATGACGCTCATCAGAAATCCGGCCTGCTCGAGCCGGGCGACATCGAGGAAGCACTCGGCGCCGCCGCCGCGGTGGGCGACGACACGCTGCAGAAGCAGGCGGGCGGCCGCGTCGTGCCGGACAGCTTCACCCACGGCTCATCCGAGCAGCGCACGCGCTGGTTCGAGACCGGCTACCGCAGCGGCAACATCGAGGACTGCGACACGTTTCAGTAATCAGAGAACAGAGATCAGAGGACACAAGCGCTGTGCTCTTCTGTCCTCTGTTCTCTGATTACTGTTCTCTGATTCCGACCGCCTCCGGAAAGGCGCGGATCTTCGTCATCGTCAGCGTGACCAGCTTGTCCGGCGCGATCAGTTCGCCCGCGGGCGAGCCGTGCGGCACCTCGGCTTCCAGCATCTCGCCGTCGGCCAGCAGCGCCAGCTCGACGCGGATGGCGGGACCGGCGACGAAGATCTGCCGCACCCGCGCCTCGAGTCCTTCCGCGCGCGCATCGCCGATGATGAGGTCGTGCGGGCGCACGAACGCCACGCCGGCTGCATCGCGCAGCTCCGGATGTTCCGGCGCCGGCAGGGTCAGCGGGCCGACCATGGCGCGGCCGCGGTCGATGCGGCAGCGCAGGCGGTTGGCGTTGCCCAGGAACTCGTAGACGAACGCGGTGGCCGGATGGTGATAGACCTCGGCCGGAGTTCCGACCTGCTCGATCCGCCCGTCGCTCATGACCGCGATGCGGTCGGCCAGCTCCAGCGCCTCTTCCTGGTCGTGGGTGACGAAAATCGAGGTCAGCTGCATGTCGTCGTGCAGGCGGCGCAGCCAGCGGCGCAGCTCCTTGCGCACCTTGGCGTCGAGCGCGCCGAACGGCTCGTCGAGCAGCAGCACGCCCGGCTGGATCGCGAGCGCGCGCGCCAGCGCCACGCGCTGCCGCTGGCCGCCGGACAGCTGGCTG
>DATFDU010000480.1:0-14733 GCA_035251915.1 Dongiaceae bacterium
AGTCAAGAAGTGCCCTTGAAATACGATGACTTCCAGCGAGAGACATCCGGATCAGAATGGAGTGGTCCGTCGACTGTCTCACCCGCGTCGTCCGCCGTGCGACCAGAGTGTTCGCACGCCGCGCGAGAGACGAGAGCGAGAGACCGGCGCTTTTGGCGCGCGGTTTAAGCAGCACAGCATTGATCTGAATTGCCCGCTGGCGGCCTTCCGCCACGCGTGCGCAATCGCGGCGTGCAGTCGATCGAAAGGGGACGAGCCATGAACATTCACGAATACCAGGCCAAGCAATTGTTGCGCCGTTACGGCGTGCCGGTGCCGCGCGGCGATGTCGCGCACAACCCGCAGGAGGCCGAAACCATCGCGGAGGAGTTGGACGGCCCGGTCTGGGTGGTGAAGGCCCAGATCCATGCCGGCGGCCGCGGCAAGGCCGGCGGCGTGAAAATCTGCCGCTCCGTGAAGGACGTGGTGGCCAGCGCCGACAAGATGCTGGGCAGCCGCCTAGTCACCCACCAGACCGGCCCGCAGGGCAAAGAGGTCAAGAAGGTCTATATCGAGCAGGGCAGCGACATCGCGCGCGAGCTCTATGTCGCGCAGCTGATCGACCGCGCGACCGGCGGCGTCGCCGTCATCGCCTCGACCGAGGGCGGCATGGACATCGAAGAGGTCGCCGAGAAGCATCCCGACAAGATCATCCGCCTGTCGTTGCCGCCGGCGACGCCGATGCGCGCGTTCCAGGCGCGCAACATCGCCTTCCAGCTCGACCTCAAGGAGCGCGAGGTCCACAAGTTCGTGCGCCTGCTGATGGCGATGAACAAGGCGTTCCGCGACCTCGACGCGACGCTGGTGGAGATCAACCCGCTGGTCGTCACCAAGTCGAACCGCCTGATCGCGCTCGACTGCAAGATGACGTTCGACGAGAACGCGCTGTTCCGGCACCACGACGTGATGGAGATGCGCGACGTCAACGAGATGGACCCGCTGGAGCTCGAGGCTTCGCGCCACGACCTCAACTACGTGAAGCTTGAGGGCGACATCGGCTGCATGGTGAACGGCGCCGGCCTCGCCATGGCCACCATGGACATCATCCAGCATTACGGCGGCGAGCCGGCCAACTTCATGGACATCGCCGGCGCCGCCACCAAGGACCGCGTCGCCTGCGCCTTCAAGCTGATCTTCAACGATCCCGGCGTGAAGGGCATCCTGGTCAACGTGTTCGGTGGCATGATGCGCTGCAACTCGATCGCCGAAGGCATCGTCGGCGCTGCGCGCGAGGTCGGCCTCGACCGGCCGCTGGTGGTGCGCCTCGAAGGCACCAACGTCGAGCTGGGCCGCAAGATCCTGCAGGACTCCGGCCTGCCCATCATCACCGCGACCACCTTGTCGGATGCTGCCGGCAAGATTGTCCACGCCGTGCAGGGGAGGGCTTGAGCCATGTCGATCCTCGTCAACAAGGCGACCAAGGTCATCTGCCAAGGCTTCACCGGAACCCAGGGCACTTTCCATTCGCAGCAGGCGATCGAATACGGCACCAACATGGTGGGCGGCGTGACGCCGGGCAAAGGCGGCTCGCAGCATCTCGGCCTCCCGGTCTTCAACACCGTGCTGGAGGCCAGGGCCAAGACTGGGTGCGATGCCAGCATCATCTACGTGCCGCCGATCTACGCCATGGATTCGATCATGGAAGCGATCGATGCCGGCATCGAGGTGATCGTCGCGGTGACCGACGGCGTCCCGGTGCAGGACATGGCGCGCATCAAGAAGGAGCTGAAATACTCCAAGTCGCGGGTGATCGGCCCCAACTGCCCCGGCATCATCACGCCGGACGAATGCAAGATGGGCATCATGCCCGGCTACGTGCACAAGCCGGGGCGGGTCGGCATCGTGTCGCGCTCCGGCACGCTCAGCTACGAGGCGGCGACCCAGACGACTGCGGCCGGCCTCGGCCAGTCGACGGTGGTCGGCATCGGCGGCGATCCGGTGAACGGTTCGAACTTCGTCGAAATCCTCGAGCTGTTCCTGGCCGACGAGAAGACCGACGCGATCATCATGATCGGCGAGATCGGCGGCACGCCGGAGATCGACGCGGCGGAGTTTCTGAAGCGCTCCAAGCGCAAGAAGCCTGTGGTCGGCTTCATCGCGGGCCGCGCGGCGCCTCCGGGCCGGCGCATGGGCCACGCCGGCGCCATCGTCTCCGGCGGCGGCGAAAGCGCGGCGGAGAAGATCGAAGCCTTGCGTTCGGCCGGCATCATCATTACGCCGTCGCCGGCGGACCTGGGCTCCACCATGCTGCAGGCCCTTGGGAAGGCGGCAGCGTAGTCGAAAGAGAAGGGGACGGGATGGCACAGGGAGCCGGAAGACAGTCAGGCAAGAAGCCTACGGCGCGCATGGCCCTGCGGGCGACCGAGCAGATCGCCCTGCCGCGCAACGGCCGGAAGGCGGTGCGCGACGATCTGCCGGCCGACGCGCGTGCCTTTCCGGACTCCGCCTTGCTAGATCCGGCGATGCTCGAGCGCGACCTTGGCCAGCTGTTCGGCACGCTGGGCGATCTGCGCGAGCGCAACCCCTTCGGCAACTCGGTCAAGCTGCTGGCGCTGGAACTGGGCAAGCGGCTGGATGCCGGCAAGCTCAGCTATGGCGACATCGAGCGGCTGATCCAGCAGCTGACGGCCGAATCTTATGCGCATCGCGCCGAGCGCCTGGCCGCCTATCTCGGCGAGCGCGACGAAGCGAAGAACGAGGCGGCGCTCCGCGCTGCCGTGCGCCGGGTCGTGGTGCCGGACGAGGCCAAGGGCAAGAAGCCGACGCCCCGGCCGTTCGTGGAGTTCCAGGCGCTGCTGGAGCGTGAGCTGTTCGGCATCGTCATGACGGCTCACCCGACGTTCAGCCAGTCGACGGAGATGCTGCATAACCTCGCCGAACTGGCGATGGAGCGCGACAGCGCCGGCAACAAGCTGAATGCCAAGGAGCGCGCGCGTCGCCTCAGCGCGGCGCGCACGGTGGAACACCGCCCGGCGGTGCACATCGACCTTGCCTACGAGCACAAGCTGTCGATCGAGGCGATCGCCAACATCCAGCGCGCGCTGCGCCGGGTCTACGACATCGTGTTCGACGTGGCGGCGGAGTTCTATCCCAAGGAGTGGGAGCAGCTGCGCCCCAGGCTGCTGACCATCGCCAGCTGGGTCGGCTACGACCTCGACGGCCGCTCCGATATCAAGTGGAGCGACACGCTGTTCAAGCGCCTGCGGGTGCAGACGGCGCAGCTGGCGCAATATCTCGAAGTAATCGAGGAGCTGCGCGCGCAGAAGCCGCGCGGCGAGAACGGCGTCGACCTCGCGCACCTGATGGAGCTGCTGGAGAGCCGCCTGGCGCTCGCCATCAAGGAGGCCGACGACGAGATCGAGGTGTTCCAGAACGGCGACACCGATCCCAGGACCTGGACCGAGCAGGTGCGGCGCCTCGCCAAGCGCATGCATGAGAGCCGGCATCTGCGCCTGATCGAATCCGGCCAGCTGCTGGAGCTGATCGAACGCGCTCTGGAGCTTTCGACCCGCCCGGCGGAGCGGCGCAAGCTGCTGATCCTGCGCGCCGAGCTGACCAACCACGGTCTCGGCATGGCGCATACCCATGTGCGGCTGAACGCGGTGCAGATCCACAACGCCGTGCGCAAGCTGATCGACATGGAGACCGAGCCGGACGATCCCGCCCGCAAGCGCTCCTATCTCGCCTCGGTTGCCAGGCTGCTGCGCGACGTGAAGCCGATCCGCATCAACTTTGCCTCGATCCTGGCGGAGCGCACCTCGGCCAAGCGCCTGTTCATGATCGTCGCGCAGATGCTGAAATACATCGACGCGACCACGCCGGTGCGCTTCCTGATCGCCGAGACCGAAACACCGCTGACCCTGCTGTCGGCGCTCTATTTCGCGAAGCTGTTCGGGGTCGAAGCCAAGGTCGACATCTCGCCCCTGTTCGAGACCACCAAGGCGTTCGAGCGCGGCCTGCGCGTGATCGACGAGTGCCTGCAGAATCCGGACTTCGCCGCTTATGTCCGCCAGCGCGGGCGGCTATGCATCCAGACCGGCTTCTCCGACGCCGGCCGGCATCTCGGCCAGACGGTGGCCGCCATATCAGTGGAGTGGCTGCGTCTCAAGCTCGCCGACGTGCTGCGCGACCGCGGCTTCGCCGACGTGGAGCTGGTGGTGTTCGACACCCACGGCGAATCCATCGGCCGCGGCGGCCATC
This sequence comes from Dongiaceae bacterium, assembly GCA_035251915.1. Taxonomy (GTDB): domain Bacteria; phylum Pseudomonadota; class Alphaproteobacteria; order Dongiales; family Dongiaceae; genus Dongia_A. Next base: position 4,240 of record DATFDU010000480.1, read on the forward strand.
CCGAAGGCTTCCAGGCGCGCCTGGAATACGCCGCGTCACCCGCCAGCCGGCGCAAGTTCCAGAATCTCGGCATCCGCGCGAAGGAGGAGATCAGCTTCCAGGGCGGCGACGGCTACGCGCTGTTCATCACGCCGCAGATCGCCTTCGCCTCGGTCACGCGCATCGTCGAGTATGTGCTCGCCGCGCCGAAAGAGGAGGTGCTGGCCGATCCGATCTATTCGGTCGAAGAGGACTATATCAAGGAGTTCTTCGTCAGCATCCGCCGGTTCAACGAACAGGTGATGAACGACCCCAACTACGCGGCGCTGCTGGATGCGTTCGGCGCCAACTTCCTCTATCCCAGCGGTTCGCGCGCGCTGAAGCGCCAGCACGACGACCTCAACCTGCGCATCAACCTGACGCACCCGACCCAGCTGCGGGCCATTCCGCACAACGGCATCCTGCAGCAGCTCGGCTTCCTCGCCAACACGCTCGGCGGCGTCGGCCAGGCGATCGTCAAGGACCCGGAGCGCTTCCAGAAGGTCTATAAGGCTTCGCCGCGCCTGCGCCGCCTGCTGGGTATGGTGGAGTGGGCGCTGGAATGCTCGGAGCTCGACGCGCTCAAGTCGTACGTCGACCTGTTCGACCCCGGCCAGTGGCTGAGCCGCGCCTACCAGGCCGGCGATCCGCAGCGCGCCTGGGAGCTGCGCCGCGTCGCCGAGCATCTGGAGAGCGAGGGCGTGCACGAGAAGCTCGCCAAGATCTACCGCGTGTTCCAGCGCGACATGCTGGACCTGCGCGACGGCCTCGCGGTGATCGACGGTCCCAAGCCAAAGCTGCCGCCGCAGGCGCGGCTCAACCTGCGCCTGATGCACGGCGTGCGCATCGGCCTGCTGATGCGCCTGTTTGCGCTCGCCACCCACATCCCGGACTTCTCGGTCCAGCACAACATCTCGCGCGAACAGCTGGTCTCCAAGGTCGTGCATCTCGAGGTCGAGGACGCGATCCGCAAGCTGGCGACCATCTTCCCCAAGGTCGAGCAGGAGAAGTTCGAGGGCGATTTCGGCGAGGTCGCGACCTATGTCGGCGACTGGCACCAGACGTATGAGCGTGAACACCAGCTGATCTTCCAGCCGATCGCCGGGCTCTACACGCTGGTGCGACGGCTGGGTTCGGGCATAATCCACATCATCGGCGCGATCGGTTGATCTCCTCGCGCTGCTCGATCTTGCATTCGCCTGAGTTTGTCATCGCGCCGGAGAATCACCGTCCCAACTGCGTTGCGCGATGATCGTTTCCAGGCGCTCGCGGTCTGAATCCTTGAGCAGGACCAGGTCGCCGGGCCGCAACAAGCTGTGTACGTAGGGACGGGCTGCCTCGATGTTGTCGAATGCCTGCAGCACCTCTTCCTGCGCTTGACTTCGCGCTCGAAGTGCCTTCCGCGCCCGCGGTCCGACGAAGATCACGCGATCGGCGACCTTCAGGGCCTCCTGGGCCACGCTGGCATAGATGCGGCCGTGGTCACCGCGGTAGTCCGAAATGGAGCCGAGGACGAGGATCTTGCGTCGAGCGGCTGCCTCTTGCATGAAGCGCAGCGTGGACGGGATCGACCAGAGCGGTGCCTTGTAGTTGTCCAGCACGAATGACACGCCGTCGGGGTGGCTGACTGGGCTCATTCGCCGGTGGAACGGCGGGACCAGTTGAATTGCCTGGATCGCCGTGGCGGGCGGCACACCCATCGCAAGCCCCACGGCCAGGGCGGCAAGCACCGAAGACACCCAGTGGGCACCACAGAGCTGCGTACGCACGACGTGGGACTGGCCTTCGTAAATCGCCGTGAACGACAGTCGCTCGGGCCAGCTGGCACGGATGTCCTCCGCCCGCAACATTGCATCCGGTGCCAGTCCGCACGTGATGATCCGGGCGGCGCATTGTGTCTGCATGGCGCGAACATGCTTATCGTCTATGTTGAGGATGGCGGTGCCGTGCGGCGGAAGAGCGGCAATCAGCTTGCCTTTCTCTTCAGCGATCGACTCCACCGTGCCAAATGCACTGATGTGATCCGACTCGATATTGGTGACGACGCCGATCTGCGGCTGGACCAGCTTCAGAGGTCCCTGGAGGGGAATGCGCGTGCCACGGACAGCGGCAGCGATTTCTACGACGCAATAGTCATGCCAGGGTCGGACGCCGAGGATCGTTCGCGCAAGGTGTCGCGGCAAGTTCTTGCTGCTGTGGCTTTTCTGGCCGCGGAAGCGCGCTGCCAGCACGGCTGCGATCAGCTCCTTGGTCGTCGTCTTGCCGCAGCTTCCCGTCACACCGATGAAGATCGTGCTGCGCAGCATCGAGCGATAGAGAGCAACGATCGGGAGCGCGATCCGCGTCTTGGCGGCCTGGATGATCGGTCCGGCGCGCCTGACGATCGGTTCGACCGACCGAGTCCTTGTTGCCGGCATGACGCAACTCCTCGAGCGCGACAGGCAGGTACAGCCCCGAATTTGCAAGAGATCAGGTTACAGATTGTCTGACAGCGCCGGAAAAGCTCAAGTCTTCGATGCGGTCACAGGATCAGACACCCATCACAAGGCAGTGATGCAGCGTCCTACGTCTTTCGTCCCAGCATGACTTCAACGCCATGCACCGCCGAGCTCTCCGCCATGTCGGTCTTGCGGCCGGGGTTGAGCGCGTTGATGTTGGCGCGCTGCGTGGACAGCTTCGGCCAGCGGCTCTTGTGCGACAGCGCGACGCCGGCCGGCACGACATCGGCAATGCTGACGCGCAGCTCCAGCCTGCCGGTCTCATTCTCCGCGATCACGGCATCACCACCCTGCAAGCCGAGGCGTGTGGCATCGGCGGGATTGATCGTGACGGTCTCGGCGCCGAGCTTCTCGGCAACCTTCGGATCTTCGTTGTAGCTGCTGTTCATCAGCCACACCGAAGCCGGAGAGAGCAGACGGACCAGTCCGTCCTTCGGCCGCGCATCGGCGATGGGTTGCGGCAGGCGCGGGTGACCGTCCGCGGCCGCCGACTCGCTTGCGATCTCGATCCTGCCGCTCGGGGTCGGGAACCGGAGATCGGCGAACTGCGGCACCGGCTCGGGCCAGATGTCGACCGTGCCCCTGGCGGAGAGGCTGGCGAAATCCTTCAGTCCGACCTGCCGGCACAAGATATCGAGCGCGCTGCGGTCATCCTCGAACAGCTCCGGCTCGGTGTATCCCATCGCCCTTGCGAGGCGCCGGAAGATCTCCTGGTTCGGCAGCGCGTCGCCCATCGGTTCCAGCGCCTTGACCTGCGCCGACATCGAGAGATGGAAGTAGGGCGACACCAGATCGTCGAACTCCAGGAAGCTCGCCGCCGGCAGCACGTAGTCCGCGAAGTCCGTGGTGTCGGTGGGGAAGGGATCGATCGCGACATGGAACAGCCGCTCGTCGCGCAGCACGCGATGCAGGCGCGCCTGGTCCGGATTGGAGGCGGCGATGTTGATGTTCCAGGTGACGAGCGCCCGCGCCTTCATCGGATCGCCCAGCGTGGCGACCAGGTCCATGTGGCTGACCTTGCGGCGCTCGCCCTGGCGCAGATCCGGCGCCTCCAGATAGTCGCCCTCGATCCCGCGCCGTCCGCCGCCATTGAGATAGAGAAATCCCGCGCCGGGCTTCGCGAGATTGCCGGTCGCCGCGGGCAGCAGCGCAACGGCGCGGAACACATTGCCGCCGGTCGGCTGGCGCTGCAGGCCCTGGCCGAGCCACAGCAGCGAGGGACCCCGGCCATAGATCCGCGCCGCTTCCTCGATCTGCGCGGCCGGCAAGCCGGTGATCGGCGCGGCCCATTTCGGCGCGCAGCGTTCGACGACCGGTTCCAGCTCGTTCCAGCCCACGCTATGCGCGGCCAGAAACGCGCGATCGATCATTCCCTCGCGCGTCAGCACATGCAGCATGGCGAAGGCGAGCGCGGCGTCGCTGCCTGGGAACAGCTGCAGATGCAGGTCTGCGTCGGCGGCGGTCGGGTGGCGCACCGGATCGATCACGATCTTCCTGGCCTTCGCCTCCTTCAGCCAGTGCTTGTGCTGATGCGGCGCGGAGGCGAAGGGGTTCGCCCCCCAGACCACGATGCAGTTGGAGTCCTTGGCGGTGCGCGGGTCGAAGCCGACGTCGCTCGCGCCATACATGTATTGCAGCGCGGCATGGCCGGCGGCGTTGCAGATCGAATCCGGATCGACCTCGCTGGCGCCCAGCCGATTGAAGAAGCGCTGCGGGAAACCGCCGGCGAGCAGCGAACAGGTGCCGGTATAGTGCGTGTGCCAGATGGTCTGCGCGCCATGTCTCGAGACAATGTCCTTGAGACGCGCCGCGATCTCGGCCGTCGCCTGGTCCCAGCTGATCGCCTCGAAGCGGCCGTCGCCCTTCGGCCCCACCCGCTTCATCGGCCGCGTCACGCGTGCCTTCGGATCGAGCCAGGCGCCGTTGTAGGCGATCGCGCACTTGCCGCACAGCGCGCCGCGCGAGACCGCATGCTCGGGATCGCCGAGCACCTTCACCAGCCCATCGGCACGCTTCACCACCGCGATCCCGCAGGCGTCATAGCAGTCGCGCGGGCAGGTGGTGCGGATGATGGTCTTGTCCGACATGAGCGCTCCCGGATGCGCTTGCGATGCCGGATCATAGGAGAACGCCTGGCGCTTTCATAGCCACCGCTCGGTATGGTGGAGCGGGCGCGACTTCGGTTTTACATTTCAGCGACGCTATGCTCAGATCGCCGCCGGTCAGAGGAGGGGTTTCGTTTGATGCAGATCGAAGTGATCGCCAAGGCGGCGGGGTCCGCCGACGTCACCGTCGTGTTCGCAGCGGAGGGAAAGAAGCTGCTCGGCCTCGGCGCGCCGTTGGGCAAGACGTTGCAGAAGGCGATGGCGGCGCCATCCTTCTCGGCCAAGCGCGGCGAGATCCTCGATGTGCTGGGCGCCGCCGACGCGCGGCGCATCCTCATCGTCGGCGTCGGCAACCCGAAGCAGCTGTCGGCGATCCGCGCGCGGAAGCTCGGCGGCAAGCTCGCCGCTCACCTGCTGCAGATACGCGAACCGAAGGCGCAGATTCTCGGCGGTCATGCGGGCAAGCTCGAAGACGCCGTCTTTCTCGGCAATATCGCGCTCGGCGCGCGGCTGCGGTCCTATCGCTTCGGCAAGTATGTGACGCAGAGCAGGCCGGGGCAGGAGCCCGCGGAGCTCACCGGCCTCTCGCTGGTATCGCCGCAACAGGCAGCGGTCCAGAAGATCGTGGCGGACGCGGAAGCGCTCGCCGCCGGCATCTGCTTCGCACGCGATCAGGTGAACGAGCCGCCTTCCACTTTGTGGCCTGATGTCTTTGCCAAGCGTCTTGCCGGGCTGAAGAAGCACGGCATCGCTGTCGAGGTCTATGACGAGGGCGCGCTGCGCAAGATGGGGGCCGGCGGCATCCTCGCGGTCGCGCAAGGCTCGCAGCATCCGCCGCGCCTGGTGGTGCTGCGCTGGAACGGCCGCGGAAAATCGGCGGGCGGCAAGCAGAAGGGCGGGCCGGTCGCGCTGGTGGGCAAGGGCGTGTGCTTCGACAGCGGCGGCCTTTCCCTGAAGCGCACGGCGCAGATGCTGACCATGAAAGGCGACATGGGCGGTGCCGCCGCCGTGGCCGGCGCGATCCTGACTGCAGCGCTGCGCAAGGCCAAGGTCGACGTGGTCGGCGTGATGGCGCTGGTCGAGAACATGCCGTCGGGCTCGTCCTACCGGCCCGGCGACATCGTCAAGACCCTGGCCGGCAAGACCATGGAGATCGTCGACACCGACGCGGAAGGCCGGGTGACGCTGGTGGATTCGCTCTACTACGCCGCCTCCAAGTTCAACCCGTCCTGCGTGCTCGACGCCGCGACCTTGACCTATTCGGTGTCGGCGGCGTTGGGTCCGGTCTACGCCGGCCTGTTCGCGAATGACGAGGCTCTGGCGCGCGAGGCATTGGCGGCCGGCGCAGCCGCGGGCGAAGAGCTGTGGCGTCTGCCGGTCAATGCCGACTACGTCAAGAATCTCAAGTCCAAGATCGCCGACTACCGCCAGTGCGCGCCCGACGACGTCAGCGCCGACGCCGCGCACGCCGCCGCCCTGATGGGCGAGTTCGTGGCCGGCAAGCCGTGGGCGCACCTCGACATCGCCAACAAGGAATTCGCCAGCCGCGACACCGCGATCTGTCCCGAAGGCGCGACCGGCTATGGCGTCGCGCTGTTCGATGCGTTCCTGCGCCAGCGGGAGTAAGCGGGCGCATCAGGAACGAAGTCCGACAGCCGGCGCGCCGCTGTCATTGACAGAGCCGCTGGCGCCATAGGCAAGTTCTATGCATGATATACGAAACTGCGATTTGCCAGCATCGACTGGCAGCCGCACTGTTGCGCCGCGAACGCCCGCACAAGAACGGGCGGACGGGGGGAGGAAACGGACCGGCTTGGATCTGTCACGGCTCGATGGGACAACGCCCCTGCGGCGCTGCGCTCGCCGCCTGAGACCGAACCTTCTCCGCTTCGCTACCGATTTTGTCATCTTGAATGACCAAACGTGACCGCGAGCTGGGCATACCATCCGCGGCCACAACAAAGCAGAGGAGGGACAACAACAATGAGCACAAGGGAGACGGCCATGCGTGCATGGGCAACCGCAACGATCGGCGCGTTTGCGCTGGGCGTTGCGTTCACCGGCGATGCCGAAGCGAAGACGGTGCTGAAGGTCTACACCGCGATCGAGGAAGAGCAGCTGCCGGGCTACAAGGAAGCGTTCGAGAAGGCCCATCCGGACATCGAGATCAACTGGCAGCGCGACTCGACCGGCGTCATCACCGCCCGCCTGCTGGCGGAAAAGGACAATCGCCAGGCGGACGTGGTCTGGGGACTTGCGGCGACCAGCCTGATGCTGCTCGACAAGCAAGGCATGCTGGAAGCCTACAAGCCCGAGGGCTACGACCAGGTCAAGGACCTGTTCAAGGACACTCGCGGCGATAACCCGACATGGGTGGGCATGGATGCGTGGGCCGCCGCGGTCTGCTTCAACGCGGCGGAAGGCGAGAAGCTGGGGATTCCGGCGCCGACGAGCTGGGCCGACCTGCTGAAGCCCGAATACAAGGGCCACATCGTCATGCCGAATCCCGGCTCGTCCGGAACCGGCTTCCTCACCGTCTCGTCCTGGCTGCAGACCATGGGCGAGAAAGAGGGCTGGGCCTACATGGACAAGCTGCATGAGAACGTCAACAGCTACCTGCACTCCGGCTCCAAGCCCTGCAAGTCGGCGGCCGCGGGCGAGTACCTGATCGGGATTTCCTTCGCCTATCCCGGCGTTGTCATGCTGAACCAGGGCGCGCCGGTGCAGATCATCCTGCCCAGCGAGGGCATCGGCTGGGACATGGAGGCGACCGCGATCATGAAGGGGACGCCGCACCTTGAAGCAGCGAAGGCGGTGGCGGACTTCTCGGCGAGCGCCGAAGCGAATGCCCTGTACAACGCGTATTACCAGGTGCTGGCCCGCAAGGACGTCACCGCCACGGTGCCGGAAAACTATCCCGCCAATGAGGGCGACATGCTGATCAAGCAGGATTTCTATTGGTCAGCGGAGAACCGCGAAGCCATCCTGCAGGAATGGCAGAAGCGTTATGGCTCCAAGGACGCACCGAAGAGCTGATATACTCATGCTCCGATGAGTATGGCCGGTCTGCCGTTTGTGGCGGACCGGCCCCTATTCTGGCAGATCGAGGGAACCCGATGGCGAACGGAAGCGGCGCAGAGCCTTATCTGCGCATTCGCAAGGTTGACAAGCATTTCGGCGGCTTCCAGGCGTTGAGAAACATTTCGCTGGACATCTTTGCCGGCGAGTTCGTCTGCTTCCTGGGACCGTCCGGATGCGGGAAGACGACCCTGCTGCGGGCCATCGCCGGCCTCGACTTCCAGGACAGCGGCACGATCGAGCAGGCCGGCAAGGACATTTCCACCTTGCCGCCGTCGAAGCGCGACTTCGGCATCGTGTTCCAGTCCTATGCGCTGTTTCCCAACCTCACGACCGCCGAGAACATCGCCTACGGCCTGGTCAATGTCGGCAAGGACAAGGCCGCGATCGCGGCCCGCGTGGCCGAGCTGGTGACCCTGGTCGGCCTCAAGGGGCAGGAGCCGAAGTATCCGGCCCAGCTGTCCGGCGGGCAGCAGCAGCGGGTGGCCCTGGCGCGTGCCATCGCGATGTCCCCGGGACTGCTGTTGCTCGACGAGCCGCTGTCCGCACTCGATGCCCGGGTGCGGCTGCGCCTGCGCGCCGAGCTGAAGCAGCTACAGCGCCGGATCGGCGTCACCACCATCATGGTCACGCACGATCAGGAAGAGGCGCTCGCCGTGGCGGATCGGATCGTCGTGATGAACCACGGCGTGATCGAGCAGGTCGGCACGCCCCAGGACATCTACCGCGCGCCGGCCACTGCCTTCGTCGCGGATTTCGTCGGACACATGAACTTTCTGCCCGCGCGGATCGGGCCGGAGGGGCAGATCCGCATCGGTGCAGTCGCGTTGCAGGCGGACCTCGCGGGCACCAAGGCGGCAAGCGGCGAGGAGGTCATGGTGTGCCTGCGGCCGGAAGATGTCCAGGTGCGCGGGCTGCAGCCGCGTCAGTCCAACGTGCTGCAGGCGGAGATCGCGAGCCTGGAGTTCCTGGGCTCCTTCTGCCGGGCGGAACTGCGCCTCGATGCCGCCGCCAACCTGGAGCTGGCGGCGGACTTCTCGATCAATGCGATGCGCGACCTCAATCTTGCGATCGGCATGTCGATCCCGGTAGCCCTGCCGGCCGATCGCCTGCGCGTCTTCGACTCCGGAACGCGTGGGCATGGCTGACGCGACCGTCCAGTCGACGGCGGTTCCGGCGGGACGCCTCGTTCGTCCGGTCGCCGGCGCACAGGAGTGGGTGCAGCGCCTGCTGATCCTGCTTCTCGGCGCATGGCTGCTGGTCACCATCCTGTTCCCGCTGTCCGCCCTGTTCCGCAAGGCAGCCGAGAATGCGGAGGGGCAGTTCATCGGCCTCGCGAACTTCGCCGCCTATTTCCGCGACCCGGCGCTGGTCCAGTCGCTCTACAACACCCTGACCGTCGCGCTGATCAGCACCGTCATCACGATTCTGCTCGCCTTCGGCTTCGCCTATGCGATCACCCGCAGTGCGATCCCGTTCCGATCCTTCTTCAGGTCGATCGCCATGGTGCCGCTGCTGGCGCCCTCGCTGCTCCCTGGTTTGGCTCTGGTCTATTTGTTCGGCAACCAGGGCATCTTCAAGGACTGGCTGTTCGGCCACAGCATCTATGGCCCGATCGGGATCGTGATGGGCGAGGTGTTCTTTGCCCTGCCGCACGCCGTCATGATCATCGTGACCGCGCTCTCGGCGGCCGACCAGCGGCTGTACGAGGCGGCGGAATCGCTGCGCGCCAAGCCGCTGCGCATCTTCTGGACCGTCACTCTGCCGGGCTGCCGCTATGGCCTGGTGAGCGCCACCTTCGTGGTCTTCACCCTGGTCTTCACGGATTTCGGCGTGCCCAAGGTGATCGGCGGCCAGTACAACGTCCTGGCGACCGACGTCTATCGCCAGGTGATCGGCCAGTTCAATTTCCAGATGGGCGCCGTCGTCGGGTTCCTGCTGCTGACGCCGGCCATCCTGTCCTTCGCCGTCGATCGCCTGGTGCAGCGCAAGCAGGTCGCGCTGCTGTCCGCACGCGCCGTGCCATACCAGGTCACGCGCCGCCCGCGCATCGACGCGGTCTGCCTGATCTTGTGCATCCTGGTGTCGGTCTTCGTGCTTTCCATCCTCGGCATGGCGGTGTTCGGCAGCCTGATCAAGTTCTGGCCGTACAACCTGTCGCTGACCTTGAGCAAATACGATCTCGGCGCCCTGGGCACCACCGGCTGGGACGCGCTGTGGAACAGCCTGATCATGGCGGGGCTGGTCGCGGCCATCGGCACCATCGTCGTCTTCTCGGGCGCCTATCTGGTCGAGAAGACCACGACCTGGCCGTGGGCACGGTCGGCATTGCATTTCGGCGCCATGATCCCGCTGGCCGTGCCTGGGCTGGTCCTCGGCCTTGCCTACATCTTCTTCTTCAACGCGCCGGGCAACCCGCTCAATTTCATCTACGGCACCATGGCGATCCTGGTCGTGAACACGGTCGGCCACTTCTATACCGTGTGCCACCTGACCGCCGTGACCGCGCTCAAGCAGGTGGACAACGAGTTCGAAGCGGTGTCCGCCTCGCTGAAAGTGCCGTTCTACAGGACCTTCTGGCGGGTGACGGTGCCGGTCTGCCTGCCGGCGATCCTCGATATCGCGGCCTACTATTTCATCAATGCGATGACGACGGTGTCGGCGGTGATCTTCCTCTACTCCAGCAACACCAAGCTGCTGTCGATCGCGGCGGTCAATACCGACGATGCGGGCAACACGGCGGCCGCCTGCGCCATGGGCACCATGATCGTGATGGTGAGCGCAACCGCCCGCGT
>DATFDU010000481.1:0-6759 GCA_035251915.1 Dongiaceae bacterium
AGATCTCGCCCGACCAGGCCCGCATCGCTCATTCGCAGAAGTGGCGCGCCTATTTCCTGTGGGGCATGGGCGAGGAGCTGACCGGCAACACCGCGCGCTGTCCGAAGACCGCGGCCCTGCTGCGCACGGTGCCGGGGCTGCGCTCCGCCTGGTTCTCGATCCTCGCCCCCAACTACAAGATCAAGCCGCACCGCGGCATCACCAAGGGCGTGCTGCGCTCGCATCTCGGCCTGATCGTGCCGAAGCGCTGGCAGAAGTGCCGCATGATCGTCGGCGGCCAGCCGGTGCGCTGGCGGGAAGGCAAGTGTTTCGTGTTCGACGATTCGATGCGGCACCAGGTCTGGAACAACACCGATGAGGAGCGCGCCATCCTGCTGTTCGATTTCGACCGGCCGATGCGCTGGCCGGCGAGCGCGCTCAACCGCTTCGCCATGTCGATGCTGAAGCGCACTGCCTATTACCGCGATGCCCGCAAGAACTTGAAGAGGCACGCACGCGCCCAGATCAACGATGCCGGCCGCGACCAAGCGATCGCCGACGCCATGCAGCGCATAGCGGACTAGGGCGCTTGGCCGGCACCGAAAAGCCGATCACCCTCATCACCGGCGCTTCGTCGGGCATCGGCGCCGCGCTCGCCAAGCGCCTTGCGCGGCACGGCGATCACGTGATCCTGGTGGCCCGTCGCCTGCGCCTGCTCCAGGAAGTGGCCGCCGAGATCGAGAAGGCCGGTGGCAGCAGCGAGATCGCGGTGTGCGACGTCACCGTCGGCGACGCCGCGCGCGCCTGCGTCGACGAGGTCCTGCGCAAGCACGGCCGGATCGACCGGCTGATCCTCAATGCCGGCGGCGGGAGCCGCATTGCGCCGGAGAGCCTGACCGGCGCGGACATGCGCGCGTCCTTCGATCTCAACCTGTTCGGTGTCGTGAACTTCGTCGAGGCCGCCTTGCCGGCGCTGCTGAACCAGGGGAACGGCCAGATCGTTGCGATCGGCAGTATTGCCGGGTTCCGCGGACTGCCCCATGCGGCGTCCTATGGCGCCGCCAAGGCCGCCTTGATGAACTACATCGAGAGCCTGCGCATCGATCTGGCGCCGCGGGGGATCAGCGTAACCCTCGCCGCCCCCGGCTTCATCGCGACCAAGGACACGAAGAAGCAGCGCGCGAAGCCGATGTCGATGCAGGTGGAGCCCGCCGCCGAGCTGCTGGCGAAGGCAATCCTGGCACGCCGGCCATACATATCATTCCCCTGGACGCTGGCGTGGATTGGACGGCTGATGCGCCTGCTGCCGCCCCCGCTCTATGACCGGCTGATCCGCGCCCTCGATCGGCGCTAACCCTTGACGGCGCCGGCCGTCAGGCCGGAGATGATGTAGCGCTGCAGCACCAGCACAAGGACGATGAGCGGCACCGTCACGATGACGCAGGCCGCCATGATCCGCCCCCAAGGCAGCTCGTAGGCGGTGGCGCCGGAAATGAGCGCAATGGCGACCGGCACCGTGCGCTGCTCCGTTGATAGCGTGAAGGTCAGCGCGAACATGAATTCGTTCCAAGCCAGGATGAAGGCGAGCAGTCCGGCTGCCGACATGGACGGCCCCATGATCGGCAGGAACACGCGCGTCAGGATCCGCCAGTCGCTGGCGCCGTCGATGATCGCCGCCTGCTCCAGCTCGCGCGGCATCTCGCGCATGAAGGTGGTCAGCACCCAGGTCACGAACGGCAGCGTCAGGATGAGGTTCGAGAGCACCAGCCCCGACAGCGTATCGTACAGGCCCAGCGCGCGGATCAGCTCGAACAGGCCGGACAGCACGGCGATCTGCGGGAACATCGAGACGCTGAGAATGACCAGCAGCATGGACGCCCGGCCGCGGAACCTGATGCGTCCGAGCGCATAGGCGGCGGTCAGCGCCAGGAACAGCGAGATGCCGGTCGCCACCACCGCAACGATCAGTGAATTGAGGATGTTGCGGGCGAACGGCTGCTCCTGGAACAGGGCGATGTAGTTCACCAGCGTCGGGTTGCTCGGCCAGAACTCGACCTGGAACAGGCTGCTGCCGGTCTTGAGCGACGAGACGATGGCCCAATAGAACGGGAATACTGCATAGAAGATGATTCCCGCGACCAGCAGGTAGAACGCCAACCGCCCGATGCGCCTGCGGATCATCGCCGCTCTCCGCCGACGTTCACGCGGCCGACGGTGATGACGATGGCGGTGGCCAGCGCGACGATCAGGAACAGCGAGGTCGCCGCCGCCGAGCCATAGCCGACATCCTGGAAATCGACCAGCTGCTGGCGCGCATAGACCGACATGGTCGTGGTCGCCGGGTTGTTGCCGGTCAGCACATAGATCACGTCGAACACCCGCATGGCATCGAGGCCGCGGAAGATGATCGCAACCAGCAGGGCCGGCCGGATCAGCGGCAGTGTCACGCGCAGGAACATCCTGATCGGCGACGCGCCGTCGACCTTCCCCGCCTGATAGATCTCGCGCGGCAGCACTTGCAGCGCCGCCAGGATCAGCAGCGTCATGAAGGGCGTCGCCTTCCACACGTCCACCGCCACCACGGCGGCGAAGGCGAGCTTCGGCTCCGCCAGCCAGGCCCACGGCGCATCGATCAGACCGAGCTTGAGCAGCGCTGCGTTCACCACGCCATAGAGATCGTGCAGCATCCAGCCCCACATCTTGGCGGAGATCACGGTCGGGATGGCCCAGGGGATCAATACGGCGGCACGCAGCAGTCCCCGCCCGGGCATGTGTGCGTTGAGCGTCAGGGCGATGGCCAGGCCCAGCAGGGTCTCCAGCCCGACCGAGACGATGGTGAAGGCCGCGGTGGTCCCGACCGCCCGCCACCACAGCGGATCCTGGAACAGCGCGACGTAATTCACAAACCCGACGACGGCCCAGTTGTCGAGATCGTCGAGATAGGCATCGGTGAAGCTGAAGGCGATGGTGCGCCCCAGCGGCCACGCCGCCACCAGGGCGACGGCGACCAGCATGGGCGTGACGAACAGCCACGCGACCCGCGCCCGCTGGCGCTCCAGCGTCGGCCCCGGGCCGCGGGACGCCGAGGCCGGCGCGAAATCCATCCGTTCCCGCGCCGGACTCTGGTGAATCGCGGACATGCCGCGCGGCCTACCAGCGGCCGTTGCGGCCCAGCCGCTCCAGTTCCTTGTTGAGATCCACCAGGATGGCCGAAGCCGTTCCCTGCCCCGACAGTGCGCCGTGCACGGTCCGCACGAACGCGCTGGAGACCTGGTTGTAGCGCCGCCCGGTCACGGTCGACGGCCGCGCCACCGCGCTTTCCATGATCGGCAGGAAGTCCTTGTAGAACGGATTGGCGGCGACCGTGTCCGCGTCTGTGTAGAGGCTGCGCAGGGTGGGATTGAAAGACCCTTCGATCGCGCGCCGCTTCTGCTCCTGGGCCGACGTCAGATAACGCACCAGGTCCGCCGCCTCGTCCGGGTGCGCCGAATAGCGCGATACCGCGAGGTTCTGCCCGCCGAGCGCCGCCGCATTGCGTGCATCGGGCCCCTCGCCCTTCGGCAGCACGGCGACACCGACCTTGCCCTTGACCGGGCTGTCGGCGGCGTTCGCCAGGGCCCACGCGTACGGCCAATTGCGCATGAAGACCGCATTCCCGGACTGGAACACGCCACGCGATTCCTCTTCCGCGTACGACAGCACGCCCTTGGGCGAGATGGTGCCGATCCAGCTCTTCGCCATGTCCAGTGCCTGCGCCGCCTGCGGATTGTCGATGGTCACCTCGCCTTCCGCATCGACGATGCTGCCGCCCCCGTAGCTCGCGATCCATTCCAATGCGTTGCAAGTCAGGCCTTCATAGGCCCTGCCCTGCCATACATATCCTTGCACTACCGAATTGCCCGCCTGGGCCTCTCCGTCCATCACCGTCTTCGCCGTTTCGCTGAGCTCGCTCCAGGTCGCGGGCACCGGCTTGCCGTACTTCTCCAGCAGATCCTTGCGGTAATAGAGCAGGCCGGCATCGACGAACCAGGGAACCGCCACCAGCTTGCCGTTCACCGTGTCGTTGTCGATCAGGACCTTGAAATGATCGGCGCGATCCTGCTCGGAGACGATGGAGTTCAGATCCATCAGGTGCGACGCCAGGATGGCAGGCCAGATCACGTCGATCTGGAACACGTCGATATCCTTGGCCTCGGCGGCCAGCAGGGTCTGGTAAAGCGCCAACCGTTCGTTGGCATCGGCCGGCGTCGACACCAGCTTGACCTTGTTGCCGGTCTCCTTGGCCCAGGCCTCGCTGCCCGACTGGCACAACTGCTGTTCGATGCCGAGCGAGCTGCAGGAGATCGAAATGGTCACCTCTGCCCGCGCGCCGACGCAAAGACCAGCTTGTGCAACAAGGCTGATTGCCGCTAGGGCGACGATCCGGAGCATCTGTTCCTCCCTGGTATTGGCTCGATGCCCTCCCCCAATCAGCGATTAACGCCGCGCGGCACCGCGCTGTTCCGCGAAACCGCGGAATATTTGCCCGTTTTGCGAGACGTAATCGGCCGCGACCGGACATAGAAGGTCCTTGCCCGCCATGTTTACCGGCCGGTTGCCGGAGGTTTGCAATTGCCCATACACTGGCTTTTGGAATGGGAGCGCCGATGAAGCCGGTTGCCATCAAGATCGCGGAAATCTACGTGCCGCAGGGGCTTCGCAAGCCGGTCGATCCGGCCAAGGTGACGGCGCTGGCCGAGAGCATCGCGGACAAGGGACAGGAAACGCCGATCCTGGTGCGGCCGGACAAGGCGCGTTATGTGCTGGTCAGCGGCCTGCACCGAATCGAAGCGTGCAAGGCGCTGGGTGAGACCACGATTCTCGCCAACATCGTGCAGGCGCGGAAGTTCTAGGAAAAGGCTGCCTAGATCACCAGCCAGGCGATCCCCAGGATCACCGCCAGCCCGGCGACGAGAATCGTCGGCCGCAGCCAGAACGGCTGCTCCATGACGACCCCTTCCCACTCCTGCACCGGGCGGTCGGGATGCCGCAGATTGTCGGCCGCGCGGCGGATGCCGGCGGGGTTGAGGTTCGGCCCCAACGTCGACAGCTGCAGTGAATTGGCTTCGAGCCCCAGCTGCGACTGGGAGATCGAGCGGCTTTCTGCAGCCGCGCCCAGCTTCGCCAGCAGCGTGCTGGACGATGCTTCGCGATCGCGCAACAGCAGGTACTCGCCGGCGCCGGTGCGCGAGGCGATGCCGTCATAGGCATCGCCGAGCACGATCTCGTCGAACTCGGCCTGCAGGGTGGCCCGCGTCTCGGCCGACGCCGCCGCTTCGTCGCTCAGGATCGTGGCGTTCAACCGCATCAGATCGAGCCGCTCGCCGATCTGCTGCGCGGCGCTCTCCACCATCAGCATGAATTCATGGCCGGACGCCAAGGCCGGCTTGTCGGGCTTGCGGACGTCCGGCCGCATGGCTTCCGGGAGATTGGTGGTCAGCATCAGCCACCACTTTCCCTCGGCCTTCGCCGGGCGTGCGGTCACGAAGAACGGCTGCGGCGCCACCGCGCCGGTCTGCAGCTCGGCCGTGATGATGCCGAGCTCTTCGCCCGCAGTGATCTTTGCGATGCAGCGCCGGAACCAGGCGCGCTGCCCCGGCGTGACGAAATCGATGAACGCCCGGTTCGCGATCTGCCGCAGCTCCATGCCCAGATGCTGCATGGTCATGCCGCGCGCTTCGTGAATCCGCGTGCCCTTGTCGATCAGGGCCGAGACGTCCCAGGTTTCCTGCATTGGCCAAGTCCTGTCTTAGGCCCCCTAGCAAAGCCCGGCCTGCATTAAGGAAGCGTTAGGAACGGCGGCTGTCAGGCTGCGGCGGCGCGCCGCCCGCCGCCGGATGGCCGCGCCCAAAGTGGCCGCAAAGCCGCACCCAGCGCCACCATGAGGCCGGCTCCACCCACGATCCAGGAGGGGCGCACGCCGATCCCCATCGACCAGTTGGTGGCGAGAATGCGCATGACGTCGATGCCGTTCTTTAGGTGGTAATAGAGCGCCTCCGCTCCAGCCGTTGTGGCGGCCGAAACCACGGTCATGAGAATCAGCGCCAGGACCGTTCGCGCGCCGCGGGGCAGCAGTCCGTAGCGCGACAGGATGCGCCACAACATCAACCACAAGAACAGGCCGCCCATGACGAAGGGCTCGGCCACGTCCGCCTTGGACTGGATGAAGAAATGCACGACCGCGAGCGCGCCGGCGCCGTAAACCAGGCGATGCAAGGCGACCCACCGCTTCCCGCCCAGACGCCGGATCATGCCGTCGGTCGACGTCGCCGCCAAGGCCAGCAGGATGAGCAACCCGGCGAAGCCGATGGTCAGGTAATAGCGCAGCGCAATCTCGCGCGCGACCACGGCGATCTGCAGCGACTTGTCGAGCACAAAAAAAGTGAAATGCGCCAGCGCATAGCAGAATGCCGCGACGCCGATCATGCGCCGTACCTGGATCAGCCTCGGCAGTCCGAGGGACTGCCGCAGCGGCGTCACCGCCAGCGCGACGAACAGCAGCCGGATCGCCCAGTCGCCGAGATCGTGATTCGCGAGGATGTAGGGGCGCGCGTAGCCATGCGTCGCCAGCTGCCAGGCCACATACACGCCCGGCAGCAGCAGCAGCATGAAGACCGCGGTCTTGAAAGGCGACACCCGTCCACCATGGTCGAGCCATGGCAGGTAAGGATTCAGCCTTAATGTCGCCTGCTCCGCCATTTGTCTGCCCGTGAATCGAGGCACCTGATGACAGGCAACTTA